>JASFEL010000108.1:0-4659 GCA_050124855.1 Candidatus Thorarchaeota archaeon
ACGGAGTAGAAACTGTTGTAGATGAGATACGTCAGGTGAATCATGTAACTGCTGCGGCTATGACTGTTGATGCACTATCGTATCTTCGAATGGATACAAACGAGATCTATCAAGGAGGACTCTTTCCTGATTTCCTTGAAACTGGGCAAAGCTATGCTATATCTGAGGAGTTTATTGAAGCCTTTCCAACTTGTTTCACATTTCTGGATGGTAGGCTGCCAAGGACTGAAACTGAGATTGCCCTAGCGCTTGATGTCGCTGACTATGCTGACGTAGTCATTGGCGATTTGATGAATTACTCAATTGAACTCAATGTTGGGAAACGTCCAGTCTACGTTTGTGGCATCTATATTCAAGAAACGGGCAATGAGATATTCGACTATTACTATAACTCAATCTGTATTGTTTTGCCGGAACTTCTCAACCCTGATGATTTGGAGTATCGAGTGAGCGTAGAAATTGACAGAAGTAGTCTTTCGCCTTTTGACCCTCAGGGAACCTATCAGCGACTTCGAGCCATCGAGAGAAACATTCAGAGTCTATATCCTGGCTATCCAGAAACAGTATCTGTACCCCGGTTCTATATCACAGATGACCTGGCGATAGGCGTGAAGAATTATATGGACTGGCTTGCTGAGCAGAGATTCGCTCAATTGACCCGTTCGCAGGGTTGTATCCTTCTAGGTGGTCTTCTCCTTATTCTGACTGCTCGATTCTACGTAGACGAAAGAAGAGAGGAGGTTCAGATTCTCCAAGCTAGAGGAGCATCCAACCGCCAGATTCATGTCCTTCTTTTGAAGGAATTCCTAGGACTATCGGTCATTGCTATCCTTCTTGCGATCTTCGCAGCCATCTTTGTCAGTCGAATCGCATTTGCGTCAGTGAATTTCCTGGTGTTTAGGCCGATCTCCCTTATAGATGCGCCAATGCTGATTTCAGCTCAAACAATGACTTACGCCATTGGAGCCGCCATTATAATGCCGATGATTGGATATAGCGCAAGCACCCTCTTTGAGAATCAAAATTACCGGGGTGAGCAGGACCAAGGAAGACTAGCAAGGCTCAATCGCGGACTTCGTCTAATTAGATGGGATGCATCCCTCATCATCCTCTCGGTCCTTTTTCTAGCAGCCATATATCTTGGTGGACCAGCAGTCCAGGAAAACCCAAACCTAATTCTGATTCAACATGTTTTGCCATATCCATTGTTTGCTGGTGTGGCAAGTCTAGCAACGAAAATCATGAATCGACTTGGAGAGAATCTATCGTCACTATTTTCCAAGATAAAGGGGGAAATGGCTCTATCAATCGGAGGAAGGAGAGCTACTAAAGACATCAGGGTTGCAGGACCAGTCGTTATGATGCTCGTTCTCTCAATGTGCGTTTCAATAAACAGTGCAGTAGTTGCATCATCCCTGCCTCAGACCGAAATCAACCATACCAGATTTGCGATTGGAGGCGACATCAATATACTGCTGAATGATATCTTGGAGCACCGTTGGGAACAACTTGACAACTACACCAAGAGTCATAGTAATTATGAGGCAGCATCCTTCGTCAATGTTGGTAACATGTACCTCTCAGATGGCAGACAGGGTAAGATTACGTTTGTAGCTATCCAACCTGAAGAGTATTCTCTTGTAGGCTATGATCACATGGGAGTAAGCCTCAACGATTCATATATCACAGAATCGCTTCAAGATCTTGAAACCAATCCCACTGGCGCTATCATCACTGAGAACCTCGCTCAAGAATACGAGCTTGAGATTGGAGATGAGCTACATGGGTTCGGACTGGGTGATACTGAAACCTCTGCAGGGTTCACAATCATAAATATCGTCCCTGCACTTTCCAGTCCAATTATTCTCGAGGATGTGCGTGGTCGGGGAAACGTAGGCATGTCGAAGATTTGGCTCAATGTAAATCGCATGGCGGCGCTAATAAACCTCCTTGATAATGCAGACACGTATTATTGCATAAGATCTACAACCGACACAAGCAGTGGGCAATTGCTGGAGGACATTATTGGCCAGATGGGTATAGAAATCGCATATATGGGGCGTAGATCCTCCGTAGGGACAGTAATTGAATCCTATCTAGGGCAGACATCCTATCTCACTGACCGTGCAGTTGACAGTCTCATGACACTATTGACGTTCCCGATAGCTGTTGGAAGTATCCTTCTTTTCGGCGCAAGTGGCAATAGAAGAACAAGGCGACAAACTGGCATTCTAAAATCGATGGGGGCTGAAACCACCCATTTGACCATCATTCATTTGACTGAGGTCCTAGTCATAGCCATCATAAGTCTAGTTGTGTTTCTCATCTATGGTCCTCTATTCCTAGCCAATTCTCTTGAGAGAGCATATGCTACGCATTTAATCTGGCCATTGGTATATCCAGTTCTGATTTTTGCCGATCCAGTGTGGGCATTTACAATACCTGTGGTGTTCATCTTCATTCTGACAATCCTCGCAGTTTCAGGTCTAGTGTATGCTCGAAGTCAAGAAGATAGTAGCTTTGAATTATTGGGGTCGCAATGGACTAAATCTATCTTTCAGGAGGGATTAGGGTAGTGTACCTTCTCTCCCGCCTCACCTCGCAAGCTCCAGAGGTTTTTGTGACACTCCTCGTATTCTCATTGTCAACAGGAGTTGTTGGTGGCATTGCGTTCTATTTAGACAGTTCAGGGCCCGATGTTATATCTGAGATGTCTGAGGAAATATTCGTAGACATGGAGATACTGTGCCATTCATCATTCTATGAGCAAAACGAGTCATCTGTCGACGACTTCCGAGAACTTGTTGCAGAGCAAGAGGGAGTAAAAAGTGCGGCCAGCTTGTCTGTGATTCGCTCTTATGATCAAAACATAACAAACCCAAAGTATCGAGTGAGCGTGACTCTTGGCGCTGATGATGGATTCTTTTCGATCTTTGAGGATGCGATTGAGATTAGCGGGAATCGCGATGCCCTCAATGAAACCAATTGCTATATTTCTCAAGAGATGTTGCTTGAACAAGGTCTCCATATTGGAGACAACTTCACAATTTCAGTGCCGTCATATGATGAGGATGGAAATTTGACGAGAGTTGAGCATTCTCTGATAATCGCGGATGTCTTTAGCTCAGACTTCTTTCAGTACCGACCATCACCGAGAGAAAGCGCGTTCTCGATTCTACATCTCATTGCTTCTCGTGATGCCCTCTGGAGTGCATTTTCGGAGTTACCCCATGAAGGGATAAACAGCATTCAGGACCGGGTTTGGGTGAGATTTGATAAGACCACTCTATCCCGAAGTGATCCGAAATCTATGGCATCTTCACTCACGAATATCGAGAAAAGAATCGAACAAAAAATCTTGCCAGTCGCGTCAGTCAGTAGCTTTGCGATTGTGGATGTCATAAACGAGTACTCAACATGGGCTGCCAGTATGAGGGTGATAGCACTTGCGTTCGCTATTCCTAGCGTAATAATGGGACTGATGCTTGTCTATTATAACAGTCAGCTTCTTGCTGATCAACGAAGGAAAGATATTGGAACCCTGAAGACGCGTGGGGCAAGCGGATGGCAGGCATTCTCATGGATTTTAAGTGTCGTAGTGACAACAGGAATCATTGGAAGTATTGGTGCAGTGGGGACAGGTGCGGTTTCCGCATTCTTATCTGGCAGCATTCGCGATTTCATGGTGTTCAACTTCACTCAGCTTTCAAACTACAGCCTTTCTCCACTCCCAATATCCATAGTATCGCTATTCTTGTATTCATTCATTGTTGGACTTGCAGTGGGAGTGCCTTCAGCGCTTGGAGCCTTATTGATGACTCCAACAGAGGCTCATGGTCAGCTTGAAAGAAACATATTGCTTGAAGAGGAAAAGATGGTGAATCCTCTTTTTCTGCTTGCAGGAGTAAGCTTGTCTGGACTCCTACTAATTCCCATTCTTGGAATTCTTCAGTCAGCCAGTCTAAATGCACTTAGTTCCATGATCTTTGCATTAACATTGATTATTCTCCTCACAATATTCGTCGCAGGATTGAGTATGCTGTTGTCTCGTCCTGCATCCTCTCTGAAATCAAGGATCCTCTCACGTGTCCAAAGACCATCAATCATGATTGGAGCTCGCATTCTCGGGAGAACTGGGAGGGCTTACAGAAAAGCAGAGGCATATTCCCTTATGTTCATTGGACTTGTTTTTACTGCGAGTGTCTTCTCGTCTCTGGCGGCGACTACGGGAAGCGCTCACATGAAAGAGCTCTTCCAATTCCAGACTGGCGCGGATGTTGTTGCAATCGTCAACTCAGCTCAGTCCAATGTCACGATAGAACTAGTAGAGAATATAACACGTGTAGAAGGAGTTTCCAACGCGGCAGCAATGCTTAAAGTCGCCACCTACGCCGAGTTCTGGCTCAATTGGTATGGAAGTGTCTGGCAGACAAACCGAACTATGACTGTATATGGAGTACAGCTAGACAACTGGCTCGATTCAGCATTCATACTGCCTTACTCGACATACTATGAAACTCCAGAAAACGCATTTGCAATGATAGAGGGAGACTCCAGCAAAATTCTTGGATCTTTCAAGCCAATCATCGACTATGAAACTGGGTATTTCGGTGAAAGAGTGCCTATCTACGATGACATCGTGACACTACGGCTAAGAGG
>JASFEL010000109.1:0-4620 GCA_050124855.1 Candidatus Thorarchaeota archaeon
TACTAAGTTGGCGGTATGATGTGCGGCAGATGCTAGATAATGCTGCAATTACGTGCTTGTCTACGAGGTCCACGCAAATCACCCTGGCTTAATGCAAGTTACAGTCCTTGCATTTGCTTCAGTTACTGGATGAACAAAGCTACTTCAAGGTTTGTTTGGGCAAAAATATGCCGAAACAGCTCATGACTTCAGTATCTCAAAGAATACTCTCAATGCGAGATTTACAAACTCGTCATCATCGCCAAAATAGTCTGGGAAGATGATCTGATAGCTCATTAAAAGCCCTACGACCCTTTGAATCCTTTCTTGCTTTTCCGCTATCTTGCCAAGATTGATTGCTTCAGACTTTGCTGTTTTCATCATAGCTTCTGATAGTATCCCCATTGCTTGCTGCAACCCAACACTGCTCTGATACTTCTTTACAAAGGCCATGTACTCACTTGGATTATCCAGCATCTCACTCTGGATGGCGGAGAGAAAATGGCGGTCTGGCCTACGGAGCTCAATGACTTTCTTGAAGAACCATCGAAGTGTGTCATCAAGGCTCATGCCTTTCTCAAGGACTCCATCCACTCCCGCCTGTCGATTGAACTCCTCCACAAAGCCCTCTACCTTTTGTGACATGATCTCTGCAAGGATATCGACCTTGCCTTTCGGAAAGTGGTAGTAGAGGGTGCCAACACTCACCTTAGCAACATATGCTATGTCCGTCACGTTGAGGCCCGAGTAACCCTTCTTCTTGATCAGTTTCTCTGCTGTGTTGACAATGCCCTGTTTAGCCTTGGATTTCCTCATCTTCGATGATTCGTACGGTAAATCCAGATATAAGCCGTTCGAATTCGAATCATATTCGAAAACATTATAAGCCTTGACGAATAAATTGAATTCGAATCGAATTCGAATATTATGGTGAATACAATGGCGAACGATTATGATTGGATTGATCTGCATCATCATCTCATACCGGACTTCTATGTGAAAGCCCTTGCAGAGAAAGGAATCACTGAACTCTCAGGAGTACCTATTCCCACATACAACCCTGAGGAATGCCTGAAGGATATGGACAAGGTGGGAATAGACAAGGCGATCCTCTCAATCCCGGCCTCAGGGCTAGGTATCAAACACGACGATTTCTTCCAAGACTTGGCTAGAAATACAAACACCTATCTCGCGGAGATGATACGAAAGCATCCCACTCGTTTTGGAGCATTGGCATCAGTGCCTCTTCCCAACATAGACGCGGCACTTGAAGAGCTTGAGTACGCAATGGATGAGCTACATCTTGACGGAGTGGTTCTACTATCAAATGCTGACGGGCTATACTTGGGAGACCCCGAGCTCGAGGATTTCTTTGCCGAGTTGAACAGACGCAAGGCAGTTGTCTTTGTTCATCCTGATGATCCGCCATTTGCAGACATGAGAAAACCCGACGTCCCAGTCGTCCACATTGAGTGGCCCTTTGACACCACTCGGGCTGTTGCGAACATGGTGTATAGTGGAACACTTGACAGGAATCCGAGAATCAGATTCATACTCCCGCACGGCGGTGGAGCAGTTCCATATCTTGCGTGGAGAATCAGCATATTGGAATACCGACAGCGTGACAAGGTCAAGAAACTACGGTCACTCTATGACCTAATACTTCGAAAACAAGGCCCTGCAACAGGACTGCGACTCTTGAAGAACATGTATTATGACACAACGGCCGTGACAACACCTAGCTCTCTAAGAACCCTCAAGGAGTTATTGGATCCGTCTCATATTGTACTCGGGACTGACCTAGGAGCGGCTCCTAGGTTGATGGCCGAACTCGTCTTGAGTGACCTGAAGACTTGCGATGTATTTGATGAAGAAGGTCTCAGGGCAATCGCACGAAAAGGAGCACTAGAGCTCTTTCCAAGACTAGCAGCTTCGTGAAGCGGATGATGTTCGGGTCTACACTGCATCCACAATCTCTGCGATCTGAGCCGCCTGCCACTTCTCGGTGACACCCACTGTCACGGCGCGAACACTTGGAATTCCAAACACATAATCCAATGCTTCGTGAGGTGGTATTTTCCCCGCAGCAAGTGTCTTCATGCCCATCACAGGGTGTCGACTGTTCAGTACACCAAGTAGCTCTTCCATCTCGGCTGTCGTCCCGCCAACACTATAGCCAGTCCGATTGATAGGGAGCAGGAGTCCGAATGACTCGTCTTGAAGGGGATTATCCTCAGACTGGAGCACGCTGAGGGTATGGCAGGTGTCGTGTGTCGCTAAGCCAGGAAACGAATCTTCATTCCTAATCGTATCGAAGCATGCCTGTAGATCCTCCAACCGCTTGTCTAGGAATTTGTCAGTCATTGCTCCATGGACAAAGACGACCTCAGGATTCAGCACTAGGACTTCTTTGAGGTTCTCCTCCCAGTTCTCAGGTAGAAGTGATACGGCGACCTTGAGGTCCTGACTCTCCTTTGTCAGTCGCGCAGCCTCAACTATCGTTGGATAGCCAGTCACATGAGCACCAGGGTATCCGAGTCTACAGAAGTGTTCAAACATCTCGCTCATTCGTTTAGGATGGTTGAAGAACCGTCTTTGCCATTCTTGTCCTGCGAGCCCAAATTGCCCAGCACCCATGAACGGACTAGTTCCACATAGAACGCGAGGAAGAGTTGTGGGCCCGAAATTGACCTCTGACAATTGCATACACCTTTCTAATGAGTTTGAGAATAACGCTTGTACTATCTTCTCTTACGTACCTTATCGGTGTATCTCCTCAAATACCAATATATCATCCAGCCAAATAGCCGTTCAACAATTCGCGGTGGTATTCCCTCTTCACCTCTTGATTTGTCCATCATCTCATAGATGTCATCATATGATGCCAATGCTCCTCTCTCCTCAACAATCCATGGCTTCATGACAGTCAGGTCTGACTCACCATCCCAGTCGATTGTAGGAATTTCCTCGAGTTTGATTTGCCCTTTCTCAAGCAGGCTCTCATAGAGTGGGCGATCCAACATAGCTTCACATGACACCCATCTTCCTTCCAAGAAACACTCACACCAGAAGTGCGAAACCGCGGGAGGCATTCTATTTGCCAGCCAGTCTGGCACTATTCCTCTCAGTGCTTCGCTCTTACATCTTGTGATGCGGAACCTTGCGGGTATTCCGACAGCACGCAGGAGAGCAATCTGAAGGTTAGTCTTGGTGCCACATTCTCCAGTTCGAAGTCTGAGTACTCCTGTCGCCTTTGTCTTCATATTGTTGATTCCGAAGTATATCTCATCCCGAATGAAACTGAAGATTCTCAGCGCTCTCTCCTTCTCCGTGAAAGCACCCTGGCATATTTCTTCGGCAAGACCTAGAATCTCAGGTGCCTGCCAGTCGCAAAATGCAGTTGCTTGAAGATGGTCTTCCATTTTTCCTTCCATCAGCTATCCACGCATCTAGAGGCAGTTTCAGTACTAGCGTACTACTGAACTATGATGATATTGCAGCATAGATACTTAACCTAACTCTCCAACGCAAGCACACTCATGGAAATGGAGATGAAGATGAAACTCGAGGATCGGATCTTCAAGAAGGCCATTGAGATTCGTAACAACTGGAATGATACTGAGAAACTCAAGGACCTCCTAGACGCGTGGGATAAGGGGTTTGGACATGACCATGATGGTATCGTTGAGAGGGTTCTTGGCCCGTTCCTAGAGGAAACCTGGAAGAAGAAGGCCGAGGAGCATGGAAGTAATTCCTTGGAAGACTTGCTCAACATCCTACTTGATTGGCCAGAAGCAGAATACACCAAGGAAAAGATAGAGGGTGGATACAAGGTGACTACTACTCACTGTCCGATTGCTGCAAGCTATAGATCAATTGGTCGTGGGGATTACGGTGCCACTTTTCACTGCATTTCAGACCCGTACATCTGCAGAGGATTCAACAGCAGGATTCAGCATCGTAAGATAAGCAGTCGGATGCAGGGTGATGATGCATGTGTCCACTTCTATACGATAGATAGATGAAGGCACTCGCCAAGGTATTGACTAGCACGATGGAGGACAACTCATGCCCATTGTAGATGTTAAGATGTGGATAGGCGTATCAGATGAAGCTGCGGAGAAAATCATCTCAGGAATCACGAAGGTCCTTGTTGACTTGGGGATTCCAGAACGAGCAGTCGAAGTCGTTATTCATGAGATTCCCAAAGCCCACTGGGGAATCGGCGGAAAACCTGCTTCAAAGACGATGCCAGACGAAAAGCCTCCCTAGACGATTATGACAAGTTCCTTGCTCTGCTATAAGCAACAATACTTCGCAGCAAGGCATAACTGCAATTGTCTCTTCGACAATCACCAAGGCTGTGTGTTGTATGGTTCGGACCTTGTATCTAAACTTCTTGTTCAAGAAAGAAGGCACGAGAGTTGTGGCAGAGCCGGAAAGCGTCTGTCTAGCTGCGGCACTTGCATCTGCAGAATCTCAGAAGGGGAAGAAAGCTAGGATAATTGGTCTAAGTAGTGTTTCATTCCCATTCTGGATTGTGCAGACCTCGCCGACGAAATCGATTGCTCTAAACGCATCTAGTAGTGGGACCACGGAGTTTCACTTCAGCGGGATGAAGGGAGCAAGTGAAGTGAGGAG
>JASFEL010000110.1:0-4558 GCA_050124855.1 Candidatus Thorarchaeota archaeon
CTTCCAGTCCCTCCTTCTGATTTCCCTTTGGGTCATTGTCTTTGAGCTCAATCTGAACACAGGCTTTGAATCCCTGATTATAATCATGAGCCTGACTTCGCTCACAGGCTCTACAACGGGCATACTCATCTCCTCAGTTGCAGGAACGAGATTGCAGGCCAATCAGATGTTCCTATTCGTCATGTTCGCAACGGTAATCCTCTCGGGCTTCTTTATCGATGTTGGATTCCTCAACGAGTTTTTGCCAATGAACTTGGGCTTAAACGTACTCATTGCCACAGCATTCAAGGGTCTCACATTGATAGATGTCTGGAGGTCCATCGTGACCTTACTCGGATTCACAGTCATGGCAGTTCTGGCTTCATCGTTCATATTCTCCAAGAAGCCAACACTGGATTAGGGTGATTTTTATGGTAGAGAAATCGGACTTAGACTCTGCACTTACCGAGGGAACTCCCGCTTTTGTAGAAGAAGCATACTTCTCCGGTGCAAGACTGGCAGAGGCCATTGACTGGTGTATTGCTCGAAATGATCGTGAGTTGCACATTGATGTTCAGGGCACTCTCACATCTAGCGGAAGAGAAGTCAAGTTCAAGGGTCGAATCCTGAAAGTGAAGAAGGGAGTTCTCTCCAGAAGAATAGCAGTCTATGTTGAAGAGGACCTGAGGCGGAGAAGAAGGGGAGACCTCGAATTAGTCCTAACCGTTGGAGGAGATGGGGCTACACAGGAAGACGTTGCTGCCACTGAAATAACACTGCAGAACTACCTCAAAAGAAACCTCTCTGACGAACTCTACTATGATGGAAAAGACTTGCAGCAAGCTGTGAAAGATCTTATTCGTATCAAGAGCGAACAGAGCCTATGCACTGTCTGGGGCAAGCGAGCCTCCGACAAATTGCCAATTATGATCACAGGGAATGTGGTAGGGTTCTCCACAGAGGCCCTTCAACCACAGAAAGGGACTATTCTTCCAGAGGGCTTCCTCGAGGTGCGAGTTGAGCCCGAGGGTGTGATTGGAGACCCCAAGATCTACTTGGTTGCTCAGCCTCAACTTCTTATTGGACCTAGGTCCAATCCTAACTTCACGATTATTGCAGACAAGGTATACATCCAACCCTTCGCATGGAAGGAGGCTCCTGCGTATAGAGATGTCCTTGAAACCCGAAACCTCACTGTGAAGCTGAAAAGCGGTCAGAAGCTGATTGAGAATGTTACTTTCGCTCTGCAGGAGGGCGAGATGCTGGCAATCATAGGAGAGTCAGGCGCAGGAAAATCAACAACAGTCAAGGCGCTAATAGGAGACATTCCCAGTACAGGTGTTTCCAGGATCGCTGGAATAGACTCACGACAGACCACAAAGGTCCGTCACTTCTTCGGTTACTGTCCCCAGGACCTCTCGTACATGTATGAAACTTTTACACCACTTGAGAACATTATTGCATTTGGCAAACAATACGACATTCCTGAGTGGCAGCTTATTCAGAGGGGCAAGTCGCTTCTCAGAGACTTTGGAATCCTCAGCAAAGGTAACAATCCAACAAAGGAACTCAGCGGTGGAGAACAGCGTAGAGCATCAATATCAGTTGCTATGGGCCATATGCCGAAAGTCCTGCTAATGGATGAACCTACCAGTGGTCTGGATCCAGACAATAGAACCGAACTATGGCGGTATCTCAACTACATCAACAATGAGTACGGCACTTCAATCATTGTGATCACTCACTATCCAATCGAGTCCGAGTTCTGCGATAAAGTAGCAGTCTTCATGAGAGGCAAGAGCCTGGTCGCGTACGGCAGTCCTAGGAGCTTAAAGGAGTCTATGCCTAACAATGGCTTCTCAGTGGGAGTAGTATTGGAGGAAGTTGACCCTCGTGCAAGAAAGACTCTCGAAGCCATCAAAGGCGTCCGGTTTGTGCTGCAACGGGGCGAGCTGCTCAAGGTGTTTACTGATGACCCGCTAGAGGTCATTGCAGAGAGATGCGTCACAGCTTTGAAGGAAAAGGGAATCCCTGTGAAGATAGTCAAGACGAAGGCTGTCGCAGACATGGTGGATTATTACATCGCAATTACACGGGGCCTCATTCAAGGCTCATTAGAGAAGTGATACAATGGCCAGAGTCCAGCGGAAGAGAGCAGTGGAATGGAGC
This sequence comes from Candidatus Thorarchaeota archaeon, assembly GCA_050124855.1. GTDB lineage: Archaea > Asgardarchaeota > Thorarchaeia > Thorarchaeales > Thorarchaeaceae > SMTZ1-83. The sequence goes on from JASFEL010000110.1 coordinate 2,149, forward strand.
AGACTGCTCGCCTGTACATTGATGGCACTTATGCTAGTGAGCACTATTGCAGGCATCACACCAGTTGGACCTTTTGCCACCAGTCAAGATCCAGTCAGTAAGATTGACAGCTTACTTCTCGACCTGACGGACTCGGAAGAATCACTAGATCTTCTTGTCACCTATGACACTGCAGCCAGTGAAACCAAGGCTCGCAATGCGATAGCGCTACTTGATAGGACTGCGGAGGTTCTCGACACGTTTGACGAACTGAACATGATTCGAGTGAAACTCATTGGAAGGGCAATCTCACAACTTGCTGAAGAAGACTTCATCGCAGGCATCTGGTCTAATGATGTGCAGGAAATTTCTCAACCAAAGTCTTTCTCTGAGTCTAGCTCAACAGCAGAGCAGTACATATCACCAGTTAATACAACAGGAGCCAGACAACTCTGGGACCAAGGATACAATGGCACAGGAGTGGTTATAGCTATCCTCGATACTGGCGTTGACACTGGCCACGTGGATGTAAACAAGGTCAATGCATTTGCATCCTTTGTGGAGGCGGACACACTCCCCACGGATATAATAGGTCACGGAACCTATGCAGCCTCTATCGCCGCCGGCACTGGCAATATGTCTAATGGCGTCTATGCTGGAATAGCACCTGGGGCTACTCTGCTATCAGCAAAGGTGACTCTGGGAGGTCTCTTCGCTGCGCCCAGCTGGATAGTGTCAGGAATCGAGTGGGCGAGTAGTCGGGGCGCAGACATTATACTCCTTCCATTCAACACTTTTGGTGCTCCTGGAGATGCAGTTACACTGGCAGTGAAAGAGGCAACGGACAGGGGCATACTGGTTGTAACAGCCTCAGGGGATGACGGACCTGATTACCTAACAATTATGTCACCCGGCGGCTCTGCAGAAGCATTGACAGTAGGAGCCTATGACACGGAGAAACAAGAGATTCCCGACTTCTCAGGACGAGGTCCATCCCTGTCATTTTTGACAAAGCCAGATCTCGTCGCTCCTGGTGTGGGTATAGTTGGCGCCAAGATGGGTGTAGGTCTAGGAAGCCTTGGATTTGGTGACTTGGACCTGGGAGGCCTTGGAGATATCTCCGGACTTCTTGGGGGAGGACTGCTTGGCGAAACAATTGATGAGAACTACACAATTGCAGACACTACGACTGCATCTGCAGCAATTGTCGCGGGTGCTGCAGCGATTCTTATGCAAGCTTTCGATAGAGCGACTCCTCTAGTTCTATCCAATGTCCTTCGAGACACTGCTACCTCCCTTGGCTATGGAGCAAATGACGGTGGCGCAGGCCTGTTGAACCTTCCAGCAGCCTTTGAGTATCTTGCCACTCAACAGACGCCAATTGAACCACACAACAGAACCACAGGAACTCCACTTTTGGCACTCGGTATTGTTACGACCTCCGGAACTGATGCATCCACTATACTGTTGATGAGCAGTTTTGGCACGACCGTAGCTGGCTTGGATACACGCGCTGGACAAGATTCTAGTATTCATATTATGATGGGGATGTTCGCACTCAGATGGAGTAACAGAAGCCCAACGAACCTCATGGAGTTTGCTGTTAAGAGCGAGATGCATCAAGTAGCCCTGGGTGCAGGGGACTATGGCTACTCCCGATATGTCGGCGTACTGTCTTATGATGATGAAATCTATGCTACTTTAATCGTTGAGTCCTACAATCTCACTGAGTATTCTGATCAGCCACTCACAGCCTTCAGGGTCACACCATATATCCTCAACCTAGGACATGCTCCAGTTGAGAATGTTAGCTTGTTTCTATCATACAGTCTTGACCTATTTGGAGATAGTGAAGCCGACCATGGAAAATATGATCTGAACAATCAGGAGCTGTTTGCGTATAGTGTCAATGAAAACCTAGACAGTTTCTATTTCGGATTGAATTCGAGTATTGAATTAGATGCATTCCAGGTAGGAAATTCATCTGATATCTCATCACATGTGTCAGATGATAACCTGACTAGTTCCACCACCTTTGATGGCTCAGTTGGACTGGCTATGAAATGGGACTTTGGACTTCTGCCTGTGAATCAGCCTGCAAATGTGACAATTGCAATGGGATTTGGTGAGAACCGGACTGTGATGGATGCATCCATTGATGCAATGTGGGACCTAGACCCAAAGACCACCGGAGCACCAAAGGATGACCTCATCGTTGTGGAGGCGGAGATACCGCGGATAGCAGAGATGGGGGAGAACTACGAGTCGAAGGCAATCGTGATGAACATAGGCTGGAATGTCAGCGACGTTACTGCTGCTATGGTCATACTGCATGGGGAAGATGATGGATCATCATTGTATGGTCGAATCTTCTCATTTGATGGAGTAGAGCCCTTCCAAGCTGTGACGATGACTGCTGAGTGGAGCCCTG
>JASFEL010000111.1:0-4522 GCA_050124855.1 Candidatus Thorarchaeota archaeon
GCTTGAAGTTCCAGGCCCACTCGACTGGAATGCTCATTGGTGCAGGAGAGGATTTGTTCAAAGGTGATTGAATGGAAGAGGAATACCAACTCACACTCGAAGACATTGCAGACATTATGAGTGATACCGTTAACGGGGTCAAAGGTTGGAGAGTTTCCAGCATGGAGCTTGACCACAATGAAAATACCATAAAGGTGAACTTGAAAAAGGAGAAGAGGTGATGCAGATGACAAAGGAAGAGACCTTCCTGCCAAGGTTCGAGATTGAGACAACCAAGGAGAGGATATTCATAGTCCCGAAGAACCAGTATCTCCTTGAGAGCTACAAGCTCGTAGAGGAACTGTCAAAGGTTCTTCTCACCCTTGAGGGCAACAATGAGATACACATCAAGAAGGTCACCAAGGATGAAGTGCCACCAGCACCAAAGAAGGAGTAATCATGAACTGGAAATTCATAATAGTTGTGGTCATTGGTGGGGTATTGATAATGCATGAACTCATGACAGACGGGTTCATGAATGCGGTATTCCTGTTCGGTCTCATGCTTGCTGGCTATGGCCTCGGAACGTTAGCAGGGGAAAGGTGGAAAAAATGATGATAGTGTTGCCAAAAAAACACATGGAAGTCTCAGATGAGATGAGGAGAAGGCTCTACTGTGCCATTTGGGATTACTCTGATGAGTTGGGGATACCTCATGTTTTCTTCCTTGACAGCCAGACCATACAGAATGCAATGGATAATATCGCAACAAGGGTTGCAGAACTTTCCCTCTCCGTTAGGTTAGACAAGAACCTTATAGAGATGAAAAAAGAGAGCAAGAAATTCAAAACCGAGATGGAGAGCATGGGTAAAGTGGAACGTAGACTAAGAAAGTCCAAAAAATCCAAAAAGAAATCTCGTGTAGTAAAAGTGGGTAAGAAGAAATGAACATCCGAAGAATGTTGGGAATGAAAACCCAAGAGGAAAAGGTAGATGATGGTCTCAGGGCACTCAGGGATGTGGCTGATGAGATAGGTGAGCGTGACCTCGCAATGAAGATAGATGAGATAATATATCGTGGCTCGATGCAGAAAAAGTGTGTCAACATGGTGTATCTTTCACAAATCCTGCCTCTTTTGATGCTGTCAAAGAAAATCAAGGAGATTATCCATGACCTCGAAGAAGAGTAACGGGAAACGGCTCATCTCCATGAAAATCATGGCAGAGCGGGCCAAGATGTATGTGGCATGGGTTCAGTTTCTCATGATTGGCTGGCTGTTCATAGCCCAGACCGAGTTCAATCTTCCCATGACCATCCTGCTCGTGGTGTCCTTCCTTGCAGTCCTCTCACTGATAGACTTCAAGTGGATACTTCCAGCAGAGCTTAACCGAATGGCAGAAAAGAACCCCGTGATGATGAAGGTGATGCGTGATGTCCATGACATCAAGGTCAAGCTTAATGATATTGAAGACAAAAGCGAGGTGATATAGAATGGTTGAAACATTTGCGGATGTATTGGTTGGCACGATAAAGACGCTCCAGAACAAGGTCGAGACCATAGAGAAGGAAGAGAAAGACCAGAAACTCTTGGTCAAGAAGCTCCAGAAGGATGTTGCGAATATCCAGAAGGGCATGGACTTGGTTCTTGAGCATCTGAAATCAGCAGGTGACTGATATGTTCCTGAACAAGGACAAATACAGAAGGCAGGGAGCAATGATGGTATTCCATGAACTATCAAAGCTCCCGAAGGGTGGCCTTGTCACTATCGAGGACACGGACGGGGACAAGAGAACCTTTAAGAGGGTAAAATGATAAGATTGAAATTGTTTACTGGCATAATAAAGGCATGGCAATTTGTTACCCAAGGGAAGTGCAAATACTATGATGTCTGTGAATTGAGCAGGCCAGACAGCCAGTCCTGCACCAAAGACCGAGGCCAGTTTTACGGTTTCGGTCAATATCCAGGCTGTTACAGAAACCTTGAAAAGCTAAGGGGAAAGGGATAAGAAGTCCGACCAACTCCATCTGCCTAAGAATTGCGAGTTTTAGGATGACTTGTCCCCCTCACATGAGCAACACAGTGGATGTAAAGAAAGACCCAATATTCTGGGTCATGTTAATCGCAATTATAATCATGGCTATACTCTATGTATATTTTCTTCTCCAGATACCACCAAGCGAGTGGGGCACTTTGCTTAATCCTTAATAACTTCCAATTTTTTTTGACAAAAAAGTGTTCTGGTGGGTTCAGGATTTTGGTTAGAAATAAGTCACATTTTACGCTGATAAAATAAGTGGGGGTCATCCGAAGACAACCCCCAACCCAGTAAACACCTCGCAACATAATGGGCATCATTCGACAACCAGGCGACCCGACAGCCAAGTCGGATTAGCATCCTGCCCCGTCAACCCGAACACGGCCTGTCCCAGACAGGTAGGCGTGTTCCACATTGTATGAAGCCAGACTTGCCAAAATCTGGCGATGCTGTGTCTCCCCTAAAGGAGACTATGCACCAAATAGAACAGCGTTTACAAGACCACTGTTCAGCCCACCCCCTCTATGGTCGGGTGTTGCCAACCAAGAGCATAACGAGAGTGGGGTCATCTACACATCACCCACTCCCGATGGCGTTCAATTTTTGCGGTTTTTGCGTGTGGCAGGTTTGAGACATTGTCGATGTCCAACGGAAACCACAATACCCCTCAGCAATGTTTATTCCTTTTGGATGCCCCAAAGAACCCCCACAGTAATATTTTATCTAAAAACAATAAATACTTTTCTACGTAAACTAATAAACGATGTTATCTGAGAGCCAGCAAAAGTTGTTGTTGAAGATGTTATTGAAAGCTGTGTATAGAAAGGATGATACCCTTATATCAAGGAATGATGTTTCAGAATTGTATAAGAGCAAGTCGAGTTTTTTTAAATCTGTTCGTTATCTACTTGATAGTGACTTGGTTGAGCGGGTGGAAATTCGATATAATGTTGTCCGTTACAGGCTTACGTGGAGAGGGGAAGCTCTTGCAAGGATTATATGCGGGTTGGCAGACATGCCTGAACAGTTCAAGGACGATGCTTCTCTTCTCAAAGTGCTTTTAAAATTGAGGATTTCGTGAGGTGAGATGAATGACAGATGTTGAGGAAATAAAGAGAAGGTTGGCAGAGTTAGAGGAAAAGAAGAAGGCTGAGAAGGCTAAGAAGAAGCCTGTTACAGAACCATACGGGGAAGAACTCAAGCCAAAACCAGCACCAGTGGTTAAGCCACAAAAGATTGAGGAAGAGCCAGAAGAAGAGCCAGAGATTGAAAATAAGGAGCTTGAGCGTTTCTCAGGTGATAATGTTAGTCTTACCCAGGAAGAGTTCAATGCACTCATGAAACATGCAGACCTTGGACAGAAGGTTCTGCAAAGCGGTATGGTTGAGGGTGTTCCTAAGCCTGTTCAACCACCTAAACTTGTGTCACAAGAGCCTCAGACCCTTGGGGAACAGATACAGGCAGAAAAGGATGCCATTCAGATGGCAGAGGAGCAGGAGTTTCCAGAAGGGGCTTTCGAGGACATTGAGCCACCAAAGAAAAAGAGGAGACCTTGGAGCAGGAGAAAAGGCCCGACAGTGTATGAAGAGGGAGACAAGCTCTCTACAAAGCCTACGATACTCTATTATGACACAGATAATACATGCAAGATGGTAACTGGCAAGCTCAACAAGGATGGTAGCTTGCAGATAGATGAGAGGCTGTTCGATTTCAGCGAGGGTCAGCCTTCAATATTGTCTATTGGTAGAGGGAAAGGAAGGTCATCGGCTCATCCTTTCTACATACTAAGGTATGATAACATGAGGCCAGTTGACATCAATGATTATCCTGACAGTAACCCAACCCCAGAGCAGGCATCAAGGCTCGTTGAGCTAAAGACCCTTGAGACCCTGAGCAGGATTGAGGGTGGCAAGATGAGGAAAGGCCCGTTGATAATAATCATGCTTGCATCCTTCTTTGGTGGGTTTGTCTTGAAGATGATGCTTGGGTTGCTTGGGATATGGTGATGTGAATGGCAAATAATCAAGAGCAGATGCAACTTCCATCTGACGAGGATGTGAATGTCCCGTCATATGGTGGTTTCGGAGAAGATGAGCAGTTGTCTCCAGAAGAGGCTCAGTCAAAAATAGCTATGATGCTTGCACAGTCCAAGCATCTTGAGACCATGTCCGAGACCACGGATGCAGAGGTCAAGCTCATTGGGGCTTTGTCAACAATAGGCAAGAAGTTTGAGATAGGTCTGATAAATGATTATCTCACTCATTACCTGTCCCTGAAAATATCACTTCATCGACAGGGTAGGAAGGAGATACAGGAAGTTGCAAGGCCAAGCGGTGGTCATGAGGAGAAGATGAAATCATCACTCAAACAAATGTTGCTTGGGGGACGACTATAAGGTGATTTAAATGATGCCGAAGGCACTCCAGAAGGTGATAGGGAAAGTAGACCCTCGTGCAAAACCAGACCCAGAGCGAGCCAAGAGGTTCAAAGAGGGAGCGGGGAGACG
>JASFEL010000112.1:0-4485 GCA_050124855.1 Candidatus Thorarchaeota archaeon
GGAGAACCCATCGTATATATAGGAGCCTTCTCACGGGTAATCATGTAGGAAATAGCCTGGAGCTCTCCAATGATCTTCTCACCGAAAACGGCCCTAATATCGACTCCACTGAAAGAGTGGTAAGTTCCGGATGTTTGGCTTATGGTTCTTTCTGCCATTTATCGGTTCCTCCTTAGATAGCACTCAGGCTTACAGTGATAAAGATCTGTCTCAATTCGAAAGCTGGTACTAAGAGCAGATCAAGATTTGCCTTTCCTTGCACCCGTTCTACAGCAGAAGCTGAGACGCTTGCTTCAGCTCGCTGGAGGTAACCTTCTTTGATCAGGTCTGTGAGTACACGATCTGTGGTAGTTTGCATGGCGTTCAACTGCGGAGTAGTGATTCCTTCACCCAGGAATGGGTTCAAGACATCGCGCAACCTATCAATCGTTTCTGCCACAATCCGAACTGTAGTCAGTCTGGTGTAGTCAGAGCTTGAGGTAGCAGCAGTTGGGGCATCAACCACGATTGTACCACGTTCACGCGGTGTGAAGACAACATAGTGTACGCTGACCAGGTCGTCCATTCTGCTCTTGCTTAGGCGGAATGCAGAGGCAATTCCCGGGATCACCTTGTTTGTAGGTGCGGAATGCGGAGCCAGCTGCGCAACAAAACCTGCGTAAACAGGTGCGCCAGTAGCAATGTAGCCGAAGCCTGTGGCATCGACAGGGGTGAACAGAATTGGCCATGCCATGACAACTGAGATGTACCGACCGATATCCACATTGGGACTCAACGGAGTACCATCTGCAACTTCGTCTGAGGTGGCATTAAAGCCAGGGCCTCTCTGAGTAGTTGTCTGTGCACTAATGTAGTAGTAAGTTACTATAATAGTAGTCTCACCACCAGTCATAGCATTTTCGAATATGATCTGATCAACACCACCACCACCTGTACCTGGGCTTATGGTGAAGTCTCTTCGATTGGTAGTATCATCGACGAGAACACTCACGGAACCAGCTACTACATCGCTATGACCGAGGTCAAAGGTATCAGTTGCAGCTGGAGTCAACGAATCGTTGTCTTCCCATGTATAGGTGTTCACTGTCATCAGCTTGCCGGCCATCCACCTGTTACCTGCGAGACCTGTACCGTTAGTTGTAACGGCATCATTAGCATCATAAGTAGGTAGTGAACCAGCCCAATTGGCGAGATCCTTCAGAGCTGTACTCCGGAAAGGACGCACACCGATTGTACCAATACAGTTGTTGTCGTTCTTGGAAAGGTTGTAGCAGAAGTTTGCGAGTTGCCACGCAAAATTTGCTTCGTGATATTCGTAGACGGTTTCGTCTTCGAAGTCATACTTATACTTCTCATGCCACCACTCAAACATGGTTTCACCGCTCTCTTCCCATGTCCGGTAGTAAAGCAAGCCGTCAGTTGTCAGGTAGTTATAGCTGATATCAACTGTGTCTGAAGCTGTCAAAGCGCTAGCAAACTCAATTTGATCAACATCACCTGTACCTGCCCCTGCATTAAACCAGAAGTCAGTACCCCACTCCCATCGGACTGGGCTACCTCCCCCTAGTGAGTCATAAAGTACATACAGGGAATTTGGGTTAACTCTTGAGTGTTCGAGATCGATAGTGGTCTCACCACCAGTGGCTACGACCTGGCTCATTGTAGCGCTAGCTGCGATGCTGGAGTCGTCAGCAACATTGGGAGTATCCATATAGACATCCATTGGAACCATGAAGTCGAGTTGAGAAGCCTCCAGGCTTGCATAAGCCTTATGGAGAGCTTCATACAATTCCATAGCTGTTGCATCAACACCATCGGAACCAGCAACAAAGCGGGTTCCTGTCACAGTAACTGAGCTCATTAGAATCGGCACGCTTTCTGTACCAATGTCAGAGCCGACAGATTCGGCAGTACCACTGGTATAGACATAACCGAGGTCTGTTATGATCTCGTCTTTTATCATCTCGTACAGGACGGTATCGTCTTCATCCGTCACAACAAGACGTTCCTCAGAGTGATCCCAGAAGATATACAGGTCTGTTCCGGCCGAAGCATCTTTGTCAAATGTTTCGATGGTAATACCATTCTCGCCGGCATCATCACCGACATGCAGCAGCTTAGCCGTCTTTGCAGCGATGCGCATGAGAACCACATTCTGGGCTCCGCCAAAACGGGTTTCATACATACCGCGGATCAGTGTACCACTCGCGCCAAAAGCATTGGCAGCATCAGCAGGTCGAGTGACAGGATATATTACATCCGCGGTTCCTTGTGCGGCTGTGCCAAGTACTGCAACTACAGGATCGGTACTAACTTCAACAATCTGAAGATTCCCGTCTGTCAGTTCAGTGTAAGTACCCGGAAGATTCGGAAAATCTGCCATTTAGATTATCTCCCTTTGCCTGCTAAGTTTCTGAGATTCTAGTCTTCGCTGTAGTCAGACAGCTCAGCATCTTGATCTGTCGTTACTATTGCGTTGACTATGAGTTCTTCAAGGACCTTTTCTCGTAACTGAAAGATTCGTTCAGTACGCACGAAATACGTTAGGGGCCTTCCAACCAGTCTTTTGTCTAGTATCTTAAAGTCTTCGTCTCTACCATTAAAATAGAGTTGATTGACTCCTCTAGACCTGAAAAACCACATGTTGTAGTGCATGAAGTCTTCGAACCAAAGAGCCATTTTATTAGCTTCCTTGTTCGTTTGACTCCACATACAAAACTCAATAATGTTGTCTCGCATCCAGCCAAGCTCCCATATTTGGTAGCGAGGCAAGATGGGATCGTCGTAAACCTCTCTTACATTAGGTTTAAGCTCTCGAGGCTGGCCTCTTGGAGCTGTTTTGCTCATCACAGCAGGCCCTCTATCTCGAAGCCTAACCGTGATTGTTTCTCTCTCGTAATTTTCAGGTGGATACTCTTCCGTATAAATAATCAGTTTGTCTTCGGCTCTGCCTTCAGCAAGCTGATATGTTTGGAGAGCTTGACCTACGAGAGCATAGAACCCGTCGATATCAACAGCAGGGCTAGGGCTCCTTAATCTATTAGAAGGTCCTCTAGCAATATCTGCAAGATTGAGTCTGATACGTGCGAGTTCTTCTTTAACTAGCTCTGACATACTTTACCTTTCTAGTCGTCCCAGCTTCTATTGGTGCGATAAATCACATCCCGGTTCTTCCAGAAATAGAGTCGTGGATCTCTTAGAGCTTTTACTCCACGTCTACCTACGAATTTAGGAACCATTGTATTAGCAGCTGGTTCTGCATCTGGTCGTTGAGTCCAGTTTCTTCCAACATTTGGCCTGTCAGGGTCGTAAAGGCCTTTAATTGTCATAACTGGCCGGATGCCAGTACCGCCAGTTCGGAGTATATCCTCCCACTTTTCGATACAGTCCTTGAACTTATCGTAAAGGGCTTCTTTCTCTCTGGGGGATACTCCACTGTAGCTGACTTCCATGTCAGCCAATCTTTTGCTCTTGCCTTGGCTATCGAACTGAGTAGAAAAGAGTAAGTCATACGCTACCTTACATATAACCCATCTCTTCTTTGCTAAAGCTACGTAGGCAGCATTTCCGATTGTGCTTGGCACTAGGATATCTGCCTCAAGAGAGTACTCATAGATAAGCATGGCAATTGCTATATCTGTCACATTGTCAGCATACGGTCCAAGTACTACTTTTACCTGAGCTACAGTAGCATAAGCAGGAGAAATCTCTGTAGCAAAGGTAAGTACATACTCTGCGAGTTGAGTGCCATCGCTAGCTACTATATCAGCTATCGAGACTATCACTACAGAGTTTTGCTCAAAGGATGCACTTGGTGTCAGTACTAAAACATCACCGTCAATTGTAGGATCATGATCAAAGTCATACTCCGGTGTTACAATTGTATCATCTCCATTAATTGCTCCATAGGAGATGTTTGACTGATACGAGGCTATATCCTTATTGAGCGTTATTCGAATAGCTCCATGGGGAGCTAGGTCGATCGGTACCTGCGCAGAATACTGCGCAGGGTATGTTGACACGACTGAGAGACTTTCCAGAGCTTCTGGATAATCTTTCAGAGGTGGTGCAATTTGTGGATCCGAAACTTCGTCCGGAACCTCATCTACGATTCCTGTCTGGAACGACCAACCGTAGATAATATCGATTGACTCCGATCCTTCCGCAGTCGTTATCCCGTCGTCTAGGATAATATCGTAATCAGCCTGCTCTAGAAGGGGCTCTGACGGTGTAAATACTGCTGTCTGATTTCCATTTGTAAATGTCAGAGTGCCTTCGATTACTTCGTTCGAGGAGACTGTCTCATTGTTGTAGGTCTTGTAGGCTCTTAGAGCCACCACCATGATGAGAGTACTAGTATTGATTGGCTTATTGAAGTCAACCTCAATGGTAACTCCCTGTGCAATCCCAGTAGTACCGTCGTCCGGTCTTACGTCCACTATGGCGAAAGGTACTGTAGTCGTAGTGGTCGTAGTTGTGGTAGTG
>JASFEL010000113.1:0-4480 GCA_050124855.1 Candidatus Thorarchaeota archaeon
AAGCCTGCGAAGCAACTGGTAGCCGATCGAGGCCAAGAAACCACACCACAACCCCGTCAGTATTCGAGGAGCAATCGTCTCATCGATGTTGGTCTCGGATGTGATTCCAGGCATTGCACCCGGTATCCAAACGAGTCCCTGACAGATGATCGCAGGATAAAGCGGCTTGAGCTTTCGCACCCACTTTATCTTGTCCATCCCCTTCCAAATCTTTCTGATAACCCACAGCATGAACCAGGCACCTGCTGCCATCAGGACGATGTTGGTATTGAGAAGCTGTTGCTCTAGATCACCCATAGATACCTCCTGTGGGTGAAAGTATACTTTCGCCTATGAGACAATTCAATTTTTCAACAAGAGGTGGATGAGGGGGGCTGTGGTCTCCTGCCATGACCATTGAGCCTGAACAGCGTCGGCCATCTCAACAGCAGCCTTTTGCAGGGTCGAATACTGATTTATGCAATCCAGCATAGCCTGGTAAACTTCTTCGACCAACACCTCGGGTGCCCTTCCGAACTTTCCCCATGCCGGGACCATATCGCCATGCTTGACCTCAACGATCCCCCAACGCTTTGGGTCATCGTCAGGATCCATGTGATCACGGTGACCGGTGCAAAAAGTCTGCACCACCGGAACACCACAGGCCCTCATTTCCAGCGGACAGTTGTGTACAACAATTCCATTCGCAATGAATGACTCGTCTTCCTCAACCTGAAGATCGTAAACTGGCTTAGTTGTCCTGCCATGCCTTATCTCTCTTATTGGAACCAACCAGTAATCACCACTCTTTACAAAATGTGTTCCGGTTCTATCTGTTTTTCTTTCCTTTTCATCTTTTCCCATTCCAATGAGTCTTATAGCTTCTTCATAATAAGAGCCATGCACCCTTACACTCCATCCATACCTTGAAGAATACCTGATTTTGCCATGGCACTTAACTGGTGTAGTGCTATTAGTGTGTCTTTGTGGTTTCTTTTTTTTCTTTATAGAAGCAGGAATCCCCAAAGAAAGCCAAAGATCCCTTGCCTGAAACGCTAATGCAGCAGACGAAGAGTAATACTCCAACATCTCCCGACTATTACACCCATCGCCTCTACAGAGAGCCTCGAGTATTGCTGCCCTACACTCTTTTGATAGCTCCCATATAAAATCTGGCAACCGCTTCGTATTAGCATCACCCTTGCATATATCACTGAACAATCTAACTATTATAGATGAAGAACAGTTTATATTTCTACCCAGACCATCTTTTCTATTATAAATCCCACAATGTACCCCTAGCCCCTCCATAAACTTTATAATATGAGAAATCGGTATACTATCAGCCACTTGGGAAAATGAAAACTGAACAAATCCTGAATCTTTGCTGGCACCTATAGACCCCTCCGCTGCATAGTAACCCAATACCCTGCAAAATTCAGGCGTTATATCAATACTGCATGGCATTGATTTTCTATTGTCGAAGTAGCCCAAATCCTCGGCCATCTTGTTTATTTTCTCTCTTTTTCTTCTTGTCTCTTCCCTGGATGCCTTTGCGGATGATGGATAAACAGCTCTTCTAAATTCATCTATGGTAACACCTATTTCACTCGCGCAATCGCTAGCTGTATATCCATCATGACTGTTAGAGTATCTCGATGTAAAATTGTCTCCATCAATTATTGGGTTGTTTGAATATTTTACCAAAGAAATCTGTACACTTCTCTCCTTGATGAAGGGTGGCCTAATCGCCAAATAACATTTTTCGTCAAGCCTAGATGCTTCCATCCAAGAGAGATGATTATTGTCTCTAAATGAGGGCATCTGCTCCTTGAAGCCTCTAGACGCCGCCAGAACAACGTGTTTTTTAGTTATACCGATGTCTGGTATGCCCTGACATTTTATCCTAATCAATCTGCTGCGAACATCTCTTTTTTTGGTTGCTAAAACTTTTTTCCAGCTACCAGTATGGGTAAGTACCACGTCACCAACTGACACCTCCTGTATGGGAACAACACCTTTTTTTGTTGTGACAAGTGTCCCCTCTTCCAAACAAAGACCAAACCCCTCGGCGCGACTGGGAAAAACACCAGCATGGCTCGTGACGTAGACCCGACGAATGGAATCCTGTGATCGGGCACCTGCAAGAAACTGGACAATGAGCCTTTTTTTAACGGCGTCTGGTAGATTCCTAAGCAGCTCCCTAACCGGCTTCGATTTCATGCCGAAGATGAGCTTGAGGGAGACGTCCTTCTCCTCTAAAACCAATCTCTCAAAAGCCTTGAGAACCTGCGGTGTTCCTTTGCGCTCGGGGTAAAACGCCGCCGAGGATGGATGAAAGAAAACAAAGTTCTCACCACACTCAACATTCTGCTCCGGAAGCCTGAAGACCTCGGATATTCCATGGTTGAGGACCATGATCGGTCGACCGACACCAGCGTCCTGTATAACCTGTCGACCCCATGTTGATGGAGTTAAAACAAGGTCTTGCTGTTCCATCAGTTCTTTCCAGGACTCTGGAATCCTATCAACATCCCCCACAAACATCCCCATCATGGCGACTTTGTTTTCTTTGATTTTCATCAACTGATTGGATGGGTTGATGGAGACGCAATGCCGAATCGTTTCGTTCGGCAGGATGCCCTTGTTTACCAATTCAAAAACCTGTCCTGCCGCCAGAAAATCAATAAGCTCCGGCACCTGCTCAAAGTAGGGCTCAGTGTGGTCGGGAGATCCGTCCCAGGTGGTATCAGCGACAATCGGATTTATGCCAGCATCTATAAACGCACGAAGTATTCCTTTTGATACAACAGGATAGCTCGTGTACCCAGAGACAGGCCCCACGAAGAGAACTTTCATCACAGCACTCCAAGGATCAATGCGATTCCCCCAGCCACCAACAACGAGCTGGTCAATAGCCCCATGCCATATGCAAAGCCCCATCTTCGATACCAGGGAGTGGGCTCTGCTAGCTCAGCAGCCTGCTCTAACACACGATCCTCTAAAAGGCGAATTTGATAATCCCTGCGCTCCTGCTCCAGCTCTCCACGCCTCGTCTCGAAAGAGATTCGTGCCGAGCAAAGCTCTTGCCCCCGCTCTACCTCGAGAACGAGTCGCCGCTGTAGGCTCTCTATGCGAAGTCCAAGCTGAATGGCCAGCTCGGTCGGAATGAGTATGCCGTCGAAGGGGGCTCGCTGGTTCTGGCTGATGGAAACAGCCTCATCTAGCGGATTTTCTTGAGCTAACACTTTCGGCTCAAAAAAAATGATTGACAGAGCAAGAAAGATTGTCAGAAACCCTCTCATGACTTCGTCCTCCTGATGGACATCATCGGGCTCTCGCTCGTGAAGATGAAGATCGTGCACTCTCTCAGGTCAACGAGGATCGGAGCATCGCATCGAGCAACATGATACGTCTCACCATGCTTATCCAGCTTCGGGATGAGCTTGATAGTGACGTCGGTTATGTTTCTCTCCTTTGGACTATCCAAGCTCATCATCGCCCTCCTCCAGAGCGATCCTTTGAGCCTCTAAGAGAGCTGCTGCAAGCTTTTCTCCGACCGCTTTTTGACCAAATTTGTAGATTAGCTCTTCGTAGTCAAAACTATTGTGAGTGTTTACTCGAGCACTGCGCATGCACTCAACCAAGCTCTCGTCATAAGGGTCCGCCCAGTGCTGCTCGGGCTCATAGCATCCGACGCCCTGCATGTTGAAAACCGGGATGAGCATATAATCAGTAAAGTAGTCGTATTCCCCGAGAATGTCTACCTGGGAACCCCAGCCCGTCGTTATGACCCTGCTTCCGCAAAGTCGACTTTCAAGCTCCCCAAGACCGAACCCTTCCGCCCTCGTCGCTGAGACGAAGCAGTCACCATCGATATGAAATTCTCGAATCTTGTCGATAGACCATTTTCCAGTAAAGAACTGAAGAGGTGGACGCTCCTCTCGAGGAACATCAGCCTGCTCCAGGGCAGTGACTGCCATCTCTTTGAGCTGACCCTTGCTGGCGCTGCTCTTGATGCGCGGAACGACGTCTGTGCGATCATTGAAAGCCTTGAAATAGGTCCGCATCAGTCCGACTAGGTTCTTGCGCTCAACTGGGGTCGCGACAGTGTAGAACACAAACCGATCCCGATCACCGTGATCCAGCTCTTCGTCTGTTGGACGAGGCCACCTCTTCTCGTCAAAGGCATGTGGCACCATCACAATCTTTGTAGAGACCCCACTCGCCTCCATTGCGAGCTTGGTGTGCTCAGAAGGAACGATAAGCATGTCCAGCTCGCTCAGAATGACCGCTACAGCCTCTGGAATCTCCGAGGTCTCCCAGGCCGTTATTCCAACGTAGGCCACGCCTGGAGCCCGTCCATGCTTCACCAGATTGGTATAGTGCCGACAAATCGAAGCGGGATCGTGATGAATCACGATGCAACGGGTCTCTGCGGACTTTGTGCTGAACGTTTGTTGATCTACGTCAGGGTCAACAGCACCCTCGGTATATGGAA
>JASFEL010000114.1:0-4468 GCA_050124855.1 Candidatus Thorarchaeota archaeon
CCAATACAGAACGCTGTCAAGGGCAGCCATGTTGGTGGAATTCCAAGTCTGTCGCGAATGAGCATAGAATGACGAGGGTCGGAGCAGACCAATGCTTCATACCCACAGCCGTATCCAAGTTCAGTTGCCGTTAGCCACATGTTCTGAATAGCCATGCCTGCAACCACAGATCCGAACAGGTCGTTGGGATACTGATACCCCGCATCATGCCACATTTCGCTGGCACATACAATTATTACTGCATCACTCTTCTCAGGATATCTGAAAAGCTCTCCATCTCGAAGTCTTGCATAGACTGCAGCCCGATAAGGATCATTAATGAACCAGTTCCTTCCGCTTGTCAACTCAAAGGGGGCCCCACCAAAGGCCGTTTGAGCCATCTCTTGCGCTATATCAGCAAGGAACTCTTTCATATCTTGGTCGTCTCTTATTACTACGAAACGAACCATTAGCATGTTCTCGGGACTTGGTGCATGTCTGGCAGCTTCAAGAATCATCTCTATATGCTCGTCGGGTATTTTCTCGCCAGTGAACTCACGTATAGAACGTCTGTCACGGATGAGCTTCAAGGACTGCAATTCCTGAGCAACCTTGGCATCATCCTTGGCTTCACCAGCGGCATCCGACTTGCCTTCAGCATCTGTCGCCATAGATTCACCTCATATTATATGATAAATGCGGACCTCGGTGACAATAGGCGCCATAAATGTATTAGCTTTCATTAATGAAACCAGTTTGTAATTGGTTGCTGAATCTATTGACGAATGATACATCGTGACGTGTCGAGGCTATGCGTAGATATGCCACCAAGTCATGTCTGGGACATATCCTGAATACTAACCCAGTATTGGCTTGGATATACAAGATAACTTATGTCAGCTACCATTTCAGATGCCTAGAGCATACTCAACTCTCCCGGTTAATCGTGTGCTCTATTCTTTCTTGAGCGGGAGCGGACGCGCTCCTTCTCAAAATCCTGTTGGTTCAGAGAGAGTCATGAGTCAAATCCGGTAAGATCGATAGCCTCACCAACAATCTTCTGAACAATGGCAATCTTCTCTTTGTTCTCTGGAGAAACCATTCCTACCAACCTGTCTACTAGCTGCCCTGTAGTATAGGTGTCGTGAGCGGTCATCATGATAGGAATGCCAAGCTCCTTTGCTCTAGACAGAGTACGAATATCGGGCCCCATTCCACCAGTGAGTATCAGAAGATTCGTATCAGTTTCAAGTGCGGCTAAGCATATGTCAGACCGATCTCCACTTGTGATGACAGCTTTGTCTTTAGCTCTTCTGAACCACTTTAGAGCATTCTCTGGTGCCATACTTCCTACTAGGAAGCGATCAATAAGAAGGTCCAACTTGTTGTCTCCCGCAATCATCTGGCCTTCAAGTGCTCTCAAGATATCTCTGACAGTGGGACTGAACAGCTCTCTTCTTTGATAGATGACTCCCAGAAACTTCATGCCGTTTTCTTCCAGGAAGGGCTTGATTTTCTTCTCGACAGTCTTCTTGAGCATAGGAGATACCATGTTGAGGATAACGCCAATTTCACTAATGCCATGCTGAGTGAATATATCTCTCTGGAGAAACACAGCATCAATCGCGGCCACATCTGGAAAATTAACCAAGACAATGACTGAAGCACCAAGCTCCTTCGCAATCTGGGGAGCTGAGAGGTCTACATGCAGGAGGTTCCAAGGTGCCTTAGCGCTCTCTATGACCATGTAGTCCATTCCTGACGCGGCTTTGTCATAACAATCCTTGATTTGTGCGAGAAGCTTATCATGCCCAACTCGTAGCAATTCATCATAGCTTGACTTTGTCCGGATAATGGGGCAGACACAGGAAACGTCAACTTCAAGCCCCAGAACCTCCTTCATTATGGCTGCATCTTCATCGACATCTAAGTCCTCGGTAATGTACTCAAAGCTCTTACTTCCAACTGGCTTGAAATACCCGACCTTGTGCCCCTCTTTTCGCAGCTTCCCTACGAGAGCCAGAGCTACCATAGTCTTACCTGTCATAGTTTCGCCACTAATCACGATATTCTTCGTCATATCATTCTCCTCCAATCGTAATCTTCACATCCACTGCAATTACACCATTACCCTTTTTGTAAGCGAATGCTGGATTGATGTCAAGCTCGACAATTTCCTTGAAGTCGCAAACAAGTTGAGAGATTCGCAGAATTGTATCTGCTATTGCATCCATATCACTTGGCTCCTCGCCTCTCACTCCTTGAAGCAAGGTCCCCATTTTTGTTTCAGCAATCAAATCAGATGCATCACTGCGAGTCATTGGTGCAAGTCTAAATGACACATCTTTTAGATAATTGACAAAGATTCCACCTGCTCCAAACATGATTAGCGGACCGAATTGAATATCCCGGGAACATCCGACAATCAGTTCTTTGCCTTTCTCTGCCATTTCCTGCACATCAACACCATAAACTACAGCCCGTGGCACATGTGCACTAACATTATCCAGAATCTGAAGAAAAGCATTCTTGACCTCTTCTTCGGAATTCAAGCCAATCAAAAGTCCGCCAATGTCACTCTTGTGAACGATGTCAGGGCTGGCAATCTTCATTACAACCGGGAAGCCAATATCAGCAGCAATTGCCTTAGCCTCCTCAGCACTTGTGGCAAGTTTTGTTCTTGCTACACGAATACCATACGCTTCGGCAATCTCATGCGCCTCGCTGCCTAGCATTACTCTCCTACGATCATTTCGAACGCTCTTGATTATCTCTTTCACACGCTTCTTATCCACTTTGAACTTCGGTGGCGTTTCATCTTTCAAGCTGTCTCTCACGACTGTATACCGGTAGAGTTCTGCAATTGCATTCACTGCACGTTCTGGAAAGTCAAAGACAGGGATCCCACCTTCATTCAGTACAATGCGTGGATATGTCATGGAATTGCCGCCCATAAATACGGCGAGTAGCGGTTTAGCTGGATACTTCTTGTGTGATTCAACAAGTACCTGTGCGGTCTCAGTCTCCTTAGTCATCGCTTGTGGAGTCAGTAAAACGAGCACCGAATCCACATTTTCATCTTGAAGTACGGCATCCACACAAAGGGCATAATCTTCTGGTTGTGCGGTGCCAAGAGCATCAACAGGATTGTACACCGAAGCTGCAGAAGGCAGTCCATTCTTCATTGCCTCGATGGTCGGTGTTGTGAACCGTGCCATCTGCAGGCCATTTGCTTCAACAGCATCAGTTGTGATAATCCCTGGACCACCTGCATTTGTAACGATTGCCACACGATTTCCAGCAGGCAGGTGGCAGTCATCAAACACATTCGCAACATCAAATAGCTCGGACATACTCTCTGCTCGAATCACACCACATTGCTTGAAGGCAACAGAATATGCGGTATCACTTCCGGCAAGTGATCCAGTATGAGAAGATGCAGCTCGTGCACCAGCTGTGCTTACACCCGATTTGACCACATAGATAGGCTTGTGGGGCGCAATTTTCCTACAGGCTTCCATGAATTTCTTGCCATCCACCACTGATTCGATGTAAAGTAATATGAAATTCGAGTCAGGATCCCGCCCAAAAGCCTCAACGAAATCAGTTTCATCAAGCTGAGCTTTATTTCCGAGACTCACGAATTTGGAGAATCCAATCTTCTCCATAAGACTCCAGTCAAGAATGCCAGTCATCAGTGCGCCAGACTGAGACGCAAAAGCCACACTTCCTTTCTCCGGAGTACCAGCCGCAAATGATGCGTTGTAGGGAGCAAAGGTGTTCACTATTCCAAGACAGTTGGGTCCCTGTACAATCATGTCATATTTCTCGGCAATCTCAACTATCTTCTTTTCAGCTTCTTGACCTTCATGTCCAATCTCCTTGAAACCTGCGGTGATAATGACGAGAGCAGTGACGCCCTTCTGCCCGCATTCCTCCATAACTGGAAGTACATACTTGGCAGGGATTACTACAACGGCCACATCGATATCGCCCGCTACTTCGGATACCGATCGGAATGCTTTCAAGCCCAGAATCTCCCCACCCTTAGGATTGATTGGATATACTCGACCCTCAAACCCGCTATCGATGAGGTTGCGGACCACATCGTTTCCTAATTTCCCCTTGGTTGAAGATGCGCCAATCACGGCTATCGACTTTGGATTGAATAATACATCAATACCCTTCTGTCTGTCCAAGTTCAAGCACAACCAGGTCTAAATCAACGCAGGGGTCTTCGAGGCAATGATGGTATGATATACCTTCTGCTATAGATGAAATCTGGATATGCGAGTGAGAGAGATAGGAGATTTCGGTTTCATATATGGGACCCTGTATTACTCGCAGTCATATTCCTGTGTTACAGAGGTTTCACACAGGTGTTACCCACATGAAGCTTGTAACATTGCACATTCCTGAAACATATGTTGAGGGTCTCGAGAAATTGGTAGACAGTAATCTCTATCCAAATCGTTCCGAGGCTATTAGA
>JASFEL010000115.1:0-4458 GCA_050124855.1 Candidatus Thorarchaeota archaeon
TCGTAGCAGCGGCTAACAGAGTGGGATTAGCGTTTGATGGGAAGACTTACTTCGGTCACAGTCAGGTCGTGGATCCGTGGGGTGTACGACTCACACGCATTAACTCGGAAAATGAAGTCTTCACCTCTAGCATTGATACTACCATGATTCAGTCAGTCAGAGAACAAATCACTTGCTACGCCGATGTAGCTCCAGAAGGATATGACAAAGTCCAGTGGTTTAAGGAGTGATATAATCCCAGCACAAGCGTTAAGTGAGAGCAAAAAACTGTACCAGATAGCAGGAAGAGAATGACAGTGTCAGCAGAGAAACCATCCAAACGCATCAAGAAAGCTGTGAAAAGCTGGTTCTCGAAGGAAGGCACAAAGGTTGAGACCATCTCGAATCCTCGTGCGGAATTTCTCTTCAAGGTCAAGTTCCAGCGATTCTTTTTCACAGTTGTCAGACCAAATGAGCAAAAATTCATCCAAGTGGAATCACAGGTGATAATCTCACCACAGCATCTGAAGGTGTTGAGTCAGGAGAAGATGCGTGAGTTTCAGGTTCAAGCTCTGAAGTTCAGTTTCACCCTCGGAGTGACTCTGGGATTCATAAAACCACGCCCTGGTCAACAGGGTCCAAAACCTCCTGGCCCAGGTTTTGTAGTTTCAGACAGGATCTATGATGACGGCTTCAGTGAGGACCGCCTATGGGGGGTCATGAGAAAGCTCCATTCAGCTGTTGACATGTCAATCGCACTTCTAAATGAGATCACTGGACAAAAAGGAATGAAAGCTCCAACAGAACCAACTGACTCTGGACCTTCCTACTATACATGATGCCCGAACTCGGAAAATCGAGAGTAGTCAACCCAAGACAGCTTGAAATATCGATGCGGTGAGTAAATTAACGTGTATTCCACCCTTTGGACCATCTATAAATGATGGATTGCTGGTGGTCTGATTTCAAGACAGAATCGATGGATGGTGTAAGTTTCTGCATAAGAAATCCTCTCTCAGGAGATCCGCAAGGGTATTGATTCCGCTATTCCTCATGCTACTTGCTTCTTTTGCAGTACCAGCGTCTTTGGATAATCGAACTGAATATCTTCCTGGCAACAGTCAAGTGCCGCATCAAGTGGAGAGCCTCCTGCATCCAGCATCTGCATCAGGTGCTGGAGCTGGCCAGGTATCCAGCGCCTATATGTCACGAACAATAACAGGCCAGCAAGTTTCAATCCTTAATAGCTACATTAGTCCGAATAGCCATGAAACGTTGCTTGACCTCTCTGGATATCTCGAGTCAGGATGGACTCTCTATCAGGTTGAAATCGGCGTACAGAGTCTGACTGCAGCTCTAGAGAGAGAGGTGGTTGGCGCAGCCTCCACTCCAGGGATAAACTACAGGATTGAGGAGTATACAGCTGATTATTACTATAACCAACTAGCAAATGGGTTCTATAACAAGCCGCATAATGGATCTCTGGTTAATTATTCAATTTCATACTACACACTAAGCTACAACACAGCTTCTAGAGGCACATCATATCTTGTTGTTTCTTCAAATTATAGTGATAGCTCTAGCGGATTGACAACTCCAGAAGCTATGGCAGCTCATGCTTCAGCATTTGAATGGACCACTGTTGACGGTGAAAATCTAAACCTTACAGATAATACTGTTTACTATACAATCATCAATGGGACAGATTTACATAAGGATGCAATCCTTCTGGAATATCCAACCGTCTATTGGGGTATAGAATCCGGTGCGGGCACCTTTACTACGCGGAGGTACAGCACTGAATTTTCACTTTGGTCGGGGGGTCTCTCCTATGAGGCTTTGATAAATTATACATACATCCCATGGGATACTAGCGCAAACTCAGCTCAAGTATACAGCGCAACAAGTGATGTAAGCCTAGAAGGAAACTCATCCGCTTTCACAGGTGATTTTTGGTCTTCCGGAACCTTTTCTCAAAATATCACAGCAGTCTCGCTGACCACAGATCAGTCAGTCGATTTGAACTACAATATCACTCTGTGGTATTCCAGGAATGAACCAGGAACTACTAACTGGGCTGTGGGGACCGCTGGAGGACAAGTAACATGGAACTCCTCAATGTCAGTTACCTATCCGAGCGTCAGTGGGCAAATTGAGCGGTTCTTGAACTTCACCGTGCAATCCGATTGGACAGTTTCTGGGCTATACAATAGCTCGAATCCAAGTACAAACCATGACCAATACTCTAGAGCAGGTGATGTAGTGGTCTGCAGCAATGTGGATACTGAGAGCTGGGTCCTATCTTCAGATGCGCCAAATTATGTGACAGAAGTTGCTCTGTATGATTCATCAGATGATAGTGTTGTTACACATTCTGTGGATATTACTACGGTTCTAGATGTCAACACAACTGTGGAGAGTCCCACTCTTATTCCAGCTACTACTGGTTCAGTCAATCTCACAGTTGCTCGTTCGGGCGTGACAGCATATGCACCCGCAAACGTCTCTGTTCTATTAGGGCGGGGGTATCATAGCTGGAATACTGGAACAGACCATGATGGGAACGGCATTCATACAGTTGCAGCATATTGGAGCAATGGAACCGAAGCAGGTTATCGCACTCATGACGTGGTCATCATCTATCCAACAGAAATGACATCTGTTTCAGCTATCGACGCATTTACTGATAGCACATTTCCATTCAGCGCATTCTTCAGAGATAGCTATACTCCACAGCCGCTTGATGGTGCTTTAGCAGCGGCGACCTACTCGTTTGACGGAGGCAGCAACACTTCCATGACGGATCATGCCAATGGTACTTGGAGCGATATAGTAGACACAACTGGCAAGAACCCAGGAACATATGACCTGATTGTATACGGAGAGGGATTTGCGTTTGAGAATGTGAGTAGAGTCATCAAGGTAACTCTGATTCATGACACACAAGCTTTGGATGTTTCATGGTCCAATGGATCGGATATAACCTATGTTCAGAATTCCGAGCTCATTGTGATGTATAGGAGAACGAATGGAAACAATGTGACAGATGCTCAGGTTAACGCGACAATTGGAATCAATACATGGAATCTGACCTGGCATAGTGATTCTGAAACATATAGAATGAGATTCAATGGCACAGATAATCCTCCCGGCTTCGGTGCTCATAACGTCACCATTAGGGCATGGAGAACTGGCTACGAACCACAGTCTAATGACTCAGAAACTTTGACTATAGATATAGAAGGCACATCGCTTCAAGTGAGTTGGTCTAATACCAACAACATAACATATCTGGACCAGACCATCCTTTCCGTCAAGTACCTGATGAACAATGGAACTGAGATTCAAGGCGCCAATTTGAATGTCACAATAGGGTCTATCACCTGGGACCTTTTATGGAGCTCTGGTACAAGTGCCTATGAGATTCAGTTCAATGGGACTGACGCATCTACAGGACTACACACACATTCACTCTACATTCAAGCGGCGTTGTATGGGTTCCTCGATGCGTCGGATTCAGGTCAGAATCTCACAATTCGAGTAGAGTCCACTGCAATAGTGCTGCAATGGTCTGGACCCTATCTTGACAACATCACTTACATCCAGCATACAACTCTTTACGCAAACTTCACATTGCAAGACAACACGCCCATCGAAGCCTCAACAGTCAATGTCACATTTGGCACAACAACTTTGGAGCTCAAATGGAATAGCACAGCAGAAAGGTATCAGATTGTCTTCAATGGCACTGACAATCCGCCGGGTTTTGTTACAAGTGACCTGACCGTGCAAGCTTGGAAATATGGTTTTCAGCCAATGTCTGACTCTACACAGCTCACTATACGTAGAGACCCCACAACCATAAGCTCTAGTTGGTCTAATGGCTTCACCATAGTATATGTGAATCAGACAACGCTGATCGTTAATTATCAGGATAGCAATGGCATGGACATTTTGAGCGCCACTGTCAATGTCACGATTGACAGCACTACGTGGGATTTGACTTGGGACGGGATTGAGAGCGCCTACACGCTGACATTCAATGGAACGGATAGTCCATATTTAGGCAATCATGATCTCACCATCCAAGCATGGAAATTTGGATTCGAGAATATTACAGATTCCTCTCAGACACTGTACATTATAGCAGAGTCTACATACATTACCTATAGTTGGCTACCTGATGACAACATCACCTATTTTGAACAGACATACTTCTTTGCATACTACAAGATGAGTAATGGTTCGGTGATTTTAGGTGCAGTCCTGAATGTCACAATTGGATTGACTACATGGGACCTCTATTGGAACAGCACACAGATGGCATATGGAATACAGTTCAATGGATCTGACACCGTTCCAGGGCTAGGAACTCACGTTCTGAACGTTAGTGCCTCAGCCTATGGGTTTGAAACTTCAATAGACTGGTCACAGTCGCTTATCATAACCCTTGAGGGAACTGATCTAAGTGCCTCGTGG
>JASFEL010000116.1:0-4442 GCA_050124855.1 Candidatus Thorarchaeota archaeon
TGATGGACTTCTTTGGATTCCTCTTTCAGAAGGATGGTTTGTCCCCAATAACCCCTCCAAGATTGTCCGATATGATACTAGCCTTTTGTTGATTGATGAGTGGATTAACGGCAGCTCGATTGGTAATGTGCACTGGGGCGGAATATGCATCCTTCCTCTGCTAGAGAGAGTCTATATTGCAAACTACGGAACCAGTAATCTCTATGTGTATGACCTTGACAGGAATCGCTTGAATGATATTAAATCTCCACCATCTCAAAACATTCAGGATTTCGTTGAAGTGGATGGAATCCTTTACTGCTCAAAACCTGGAGCATCCTTGGATACAATTCATGTGTGGGAAGCAGCTGATTCCTATGGGAACTCTCTGCAATCAATTGGTGTTATGGAAACCGATGGAGCTAGTAGCGGTCTAACATGGTTTGATGGAGCATTTTGGACATGCGAAGGTTTGGGTTCAGCAACTTTGTATAAGCTCAGTGGTTCAGTATCAACATTCCCTAGTGCTAATGGAAATGACCTAATACTCGTAGCTACTCTAGTTTCCATAGTTTGCCTAGTATTGGGAATTGCGATTTATCTCAAGATTCGCAAATGAATCGTCCAAAAAAGTTGCTATACTAAAATCCGGATTAAGACATGAATCTGAAAAATAGGCGAAGAGGCATACCTGTATGCCTCCACATCTTTTCAGCTAGGTTCCTTCAGCATAGGCTCGTGCGTAGCGTTCTTGTTCTGCAGTCCACTTGTCAATGGAGATTCCCATTGTTTCAAGTTTGAGTAAAGCAGTTTCCCTGTCTAGCTCCTTTGGGAATTCATACACTGCAGGCTTGAGATCTTTCCCATGCTTCTTCATCCATATCATTGCGTTAAACTGACTTGCGAACGAAAGGTCCATTACAGAGCTTGGGTGGCCCTCGCCGGCGGCGAGATTGACCAATCGGCCCTCGCCCAACAAGTAGAGTCGGCGTCCATCCTTCAACTCATATTCATCAAGCGCATGACGGACTCTCTTCTTGGCACCTTTGCTGAGCGCAATTAAGTCTGGTTCATTAATCTCAACGTTGTAGTGACCTGCGTTTCCAAACATCGCACCGTCCTTCATGACTTTGAAATGCTCTCCCGTGATGATGTCTTTCATTCCAGTTGCAGTCAGAAACAAGTCGCCTTCAGGAGCCGCGTCATTCATTGGCATGACTCTGAAACCATCCATTCTGGCTTGTAGTCCACGAACAGGATCAACTTCAGTGACAATCACATTCGCGCCCAGCCCTCTTGCACGCTCGGCCATCCCGCGGCCACAGAATCCGTAGCCGCCGATGACTACAGTCTTTCCAGCAATCAGAATAGCAGAGGCTCTCATGACACCATCAAAGACACTCTGACCTGTTCCGTATACATTGTCAAACAGGTGCTTTGTGTCAGCATCATTCACAGCCATGATTGGGTACTTGAGAGCACCATCATCGGCCATGGCTCGCACACGAATCACACCGGTTGTTGTTTCTTCAGAACCCCCGTATAGATTCGGGATCAGTTCTTGGTGCTTGTTATGAAGAGTGAAGATGAGGTCTGCACCATCGTCAAGTGTTAGGGTGGGCTCAGTCTTTAGTGTCTGTTCAATGCACCAATAGTACTCCTCAGTGTTCAAGTTTTGCCACGCGTATACTGGTACGTCGTTTGCAGCCAGTCCGGCCGCTACCTTGTCATTTGTTGAGAGCGGATTACATCCCGACCATGCGACTTCAGCACCAGCTTCTCGTAGAGTTTCTACAAGCACTGCAGTTTCCTTAGTTACATGAAGGCAGCCAGCAATCTTCATACCCTTCAAGGGCTTACTCTCAGAGTATTTCTTCCTGAGATGCATCAAAACAGGCATGTGTTTCTCAGCATACTCAATCAACATCCTGCCTTCTTCGGCAAGACCAATGTCTTTGACCTTATAGTCAGTCATCGAGATCACAAGCATTTGCGGAGAGGAGGACATATATGAATTCATCATATTGGCAACGAATAGTTTGTACAGAAGTGAGGTAGAAAAGGTGCAAAATATTACTGAGAGCGAGCGAAGGCTCTTGTGGCAATTGATGAAAAACTCGAGATCAAGTCTTGCCACTTTGAGTCAGAAAATAGGCAAAAGCAGAAACTGGGTCGCTCGAACCATCAGGAAGCTAGTAGGCAACCGTAGCATCTTAGCCTATGTGACAGTATTTGATCCTGCACAGGTCTATGCTGAACGCAACACGGTACTCCTCATTAAGACCAATCCGCGTGAGCTTGATGTCAGCACAGGTCTTCTTGATATGCCAGAGCTTGAGTCCTTGGATGGAATATCAGGAGACCATTCCCTCCTAGGCTTGTTCCGATTCCGAGGGTCCGGGACCTTTGTCCAATTTCTTGACAATGTAGACCAAGTTGTTGCTAAGTCTAGGGCTGACAAATACCAGCTTGTGCAAGTTCTCACAACCTACAAGACCCACGGATTCAAAATAGAGAGTCAGTCGATACGGCCGCAACTTGTGTCCGCAAAAGACTGGGATTTGATGCGGACAATCTATCGTCAAGCTCCCAGCGAAGAAGCTCCTTTTCCTCTGTCACAGCGCGAGATTGGTGAAAGGATGGAGCCGTGTCTTAGTCAGCCTGCGGTTTCCAAAGCAACACGGAGATTAGAAGAACGGGGAGCTATAATTGGTTACTCAGCAGACATTGGATTTGCAGACATCGGTCTACCAATCAAGTTCTTTCTTCAGATTAAACCAACTCCTGGCACGATTGCACCAACTGCCCAGATGGTCAGCATGATGGATGAGGTGTGGGACCTCCATCGGACAAGCGAGGATTACAGCCTCTTTGCGACAGTCCGAACTGATAGTGTTGATGGCTACAACCAGGTCTTGAGACGACTCTACATGAATGAAGACATTCTTGATACTCAATCCCAGATTTCGCTAGAGGAGTGGTTTGTACCAGTCCGCTCATGATTTTCAACCGGAATGCTATAACCAAGCCAGATCTCCTCCCAGAGATTCTTATTGATGTTCACAATGAGTATCACGATACCCAACACACCCATGATGACTGAAAGGAGAATATGCGCTCTACTAAATCCCCAAAAGACACTTCCTCCTCCAAGGATGATGACCAACGGGCCTACAATCTCATTGGGTGATACCCATGGCCATAGCGTTGGATTGAATGGATGCATGGGTATGTCTACCAGTACGTGAAACAGCGCTCCTAGCATGCAGGAAACTATCAAAGAAGGAGTGAATCTGCAAACGTCGTTTAATTCTCCACGGTCTACTCCAAAGATGAGGGAGATGATTGGTGGATAGATGAAGCGTGTGACAACAACGGCAAGCAGAGTGCACACGGTAAATACGCCGAGCAAGCTATGAAAAAGCAGATGGTCCCATACACCAGGGAAAAAGATCCGCAAGATAGGGACTTCGATATCAGGGATTACAGACCCCACCAAGAGTCCCGGCAAAGAGAGTCGCTTGTTAGTCTTGGAGAGGATGTATCCCGCGGGATAATGAAGTGGCGTAAAAGGCATCTATATCCTGATTCACCTATCAGCTTCGCCTTTTCAATATGCTTAAAGATATACAGACGTACTCTCGCTCTAGGGTGCATCTAATGGGACTCTACGAGTTTGAAGGCATAACACCATCAGTCGATAAGAAAGCGTACATATCTCCACGCGCATCTGTTATTGGCAACGTAGAGATAGCTGAAGCCTGTAGTATCTGGGAATCAGCAGTCATTCGAGGGGACTTCAATAAGATCAAAATCGGGAAGGGCACGTCAATTCAAGACAATTGCACAGTTCATGTCACTCCCTTCAATCCTACGACAATAGGTGACTACGTGACAGTGGGGCATAACAGTGTGATCCACGCATGTGAGATAGGTGATAGAACAGCTGTTGGCATGGGGGCTGTTGTTCTTACAGGTGCTAAAGTAGGAGCCGAATGCGTAATTGGAGCGGGGTCCGTAGTTACTGAGAATAAGGTGATTCCAGACAACAGCCTGGTTCTAGGAGTTCCTGGGAAAGTGGTGAAAGAGGTTTCTGAGGGGATGAAGGAAGCTTTCATGATTGGAGCTGAGCTCTATGTAGAGCTTGGTCGCAGACACAAGGAAACAACGAAAGAGGCCAATAATCCTTAAAGGTGGTGTCCCTCAACGCTAGTTCCAACGGAGCTGGAATGTTGCGTAGAGTACCGGTCTTTCTATTCATATCTACACTTCTTGCACTGGCTATTGCCTGTCCCGTCACAGCACAATCGAATCTTGAACCAAATGTACCAAGAACGATGGAGCATCTTTGGGGCGGCGATTATGTGACTTATGATGCTAGTCTGACAGCAGGCCATTGGACGGTGATTGTCACATCGGATGCAGTCTGGGGGCTTCAGCTTAGAATCGAGGTAGCCTCTGAC
>JASFEL010000117.1:0-4438 GCA_050124855.1 Candidatus Thorarchaeota archaeon
CTGTGGATTTGCTTGGTCATCTCTTTGGTCTGGGTTGGAGAATTAATAATAGATTTAATAATATGGAGCCTTCCTGAAATTGTCAACGCTCCTCTAGCGGCGTCGATTGTTCTAGTAGCGAATCTCCTTGCAATGTTCGCATTCATCTATCTCGAGTATCTTCTTACGACAAAGGGCAGAGGTTGGGAATCAGCTGGTGTTGTCACGGCTGGATTTCTATCGTTATGGATAGTACGGAATATTCTCAAAGCCGTTTTTGGAGCATGGACGATCGGGTGGTGGGCAGCAGAGCTTTTGCTCCTGGCCGGACTAGTTGTGGGTCTAGTAATTTTGGGTATGCTGTATCTAGGAAGTATGTTTGAAGCTGAATCTTCGCAGCGAAAAGCTACTGTGTATGCTGATCTGTTGGGACATGACATCACAAACTACCTCCAGGCCATCCAAGTTGCTCTCGGAATTATGAATCTAGATGATGCTACGCCTGATGTCAAAAGAAAAGCCCTTGAGGAAGCTAGACTTAGTCTGACCAGAGCAGACCATCTCATAAGAAATGTCAGGCATTTAGGTCAACCATCCAGTGTTCATTCGAGAAATATCGCAAAAATGGATTTGGTGGCCTCCATTCGTGTAGCTTTGAATCAGGTTATTCAGATAAGCTCTCCAGAAGAAATTGAGTTTTTCATCAGCATAGATGAAGATGATTGCTATGTCTATGCCAACGATCTCCTCACTGATATTTTCATGAATCTCTTTCGCAATGCCATTAAATATTCCAAAGAGAAGAAAAGAATCGATGTAGAAATAAAGAGCAGCACCATGCTTGGCCAAAAAATGTGCCAAGTTCGAGTGATTGATTATGGCCGTGGCATCGAACCTGAGAGAAAGGAAGCGCTGTTCAGTCGGTTCATGGAAGGTGCAGATGGTACTGGTCTCGGACTATGGGTTGTGCAGGCTCTAACGGAATCATTTGGAGGGATCGTTGAGGTCACTGACAGAGTTGATGGAGATTATTCAAAGGGAGCTGTGTTCATAGTATCACTGCCTGCATGTGTGAATGATAGTCCTGCCGATGAGTAATGGAGTCCTTCTTCTTACTTCTCAAAACTATTCCATGATAATGAATGGTAGCACTAATTCATGAAATGACATCGGGTATTAGTTTAAGGATTATTGATTATGTTTCAAACCCCTATCAGAGTAAGATCGGTTCAAAGATTGATCAGACTTGGGTGTGCCAAGTAATGGAAAGCAAAGACGCAATGTCCACGAAACAGCGGCGGTTCAGCAAGATTTCGCAGTGGACCTTCTTGGTTGTATCGTTGATAGCGCTTCAGTTGATTGCTGGTGGTCCTTTCATGCCACATATGGCCGCAATAGCCGCGTTAATCGCGACATTTGTCAGCATGGTGTTGGTGGTCATCATTCGCTTCATAGAAGAGGTCCTTTCCCTATTCTCAATAGGTGGCGTTTTAATTGGTGTTCTGCTTCTATTCGGATTTCTATATGGCGGATTTATGGTGGTGATTCTAGCCGCAATTGCAGTTTTAGGGGGAGGACGTTGGGTGGGAGTTCTTGTACCGGAGATAGTCCTGTTCTCAGGACAGTACTGGATTCTGCTCTTGGCATTCGCGTTTGAGATTGGCATGGCGGTTTGGAATCTAGATTTCATCACAAGAGCTGTGAACTTGTTTCAGACAACTAGTTAGAGATGTCCAAGTCTGAACGACATGTCTGACGATGGTTCAAGCCTAGGAGTTCCAAGGATGGTGCAAAATGTGAGGGGCGTCTCAAGACTTATAGCCTTTTGAGCTGTGTTCTTGTCGGTGCCTGATAAATGGGTAAGTTCGAGAAGACTCTTTTCGATTCTGTCAACTCCAGCATCAGTGAACAAGAACTTGTGGAGATTGTCAGAGAAGAGCCTAGAATTGTGGTTGTCTATACCACAGCTTCCGCTTCTCTTGATTCTCTCAATGAAATAGAGAATCGGATTTCAAAACGGTTTCAAGAATACTCTGCTACCAAACTCCTATTCAAAAATATCGTCGTTGCTCCGCATTCTGATGACAGAGTAGCGGTGAAGGTTGAGATTCGCGCTTCAACAGGTACAGCGCTTTAGGACCTTCCTCTTCTGAAGATTTCCTTGGCTAGTGATTCCAGCGACTGACAAACAAGATGGCGATTTCAAGTATCCAAAAGCTCCAAGTTCATGAAGTAAACATCAGGAATTAGTTTATTGATACAATTTAACACCTGCATCGCATGAAAGAACCCGTTGTTTTTCACGTACAAAAAGGCCGCTTGGTGAGAATGAAAGACCCAGGCGCATTTGGAAGAGGCGATTGCTATCTCGTTGATGCAGGTCCTAAGATCTATCTCTGGATAGGTCCTAACTCTTCAGTTGATGAGAAGTTCCTCACAGCTGCATCTGCAGTATTCAGAGATACTGAACGGAAAGGACACGCGGATATTGATCGGATAGACGGAGGTCAAGAACCCGATGATTTCAAAGCACTCTTTGATGACTTCCAGCTAACTGATGAAGACACAGAAGGCATCCTGAAGAAAGTGCAACTAGAAACCCACGAGCACAAACTCTGGAGAGTACATCGTGAAGGGGATGAAACGTATTTTGCGGAAGTTCCTGTAACTCGAGATTCTCTGAAGAGCGATGATGTGTTCCTCCTAGATGCCTGGGAGGACATCTATGTCTGGCGAGGGACTGAAGCAAGTGCTAGAGAGAAGTTCGATGGCACAATCCTTGCCCGACAATACGATGCAGAACGTGTGGGCGTTCAAGAAATCGAGCTAATCGAGGAAGGAAGTGAACCAGACGAGTTCTGGAGATCATTCTAATCTTATCGCCTTCAAACCAGTCTATAGTGACCAACTCGGGGTTCGTAGAGAACCCCGCTATCTTTCATTATTCCTAGTGCTTCTGCTGCAACATGACGCTCTACACCAGCCTCAGCAGTAATTTCATCCAATGTTGGACCCAAAAATCCACTAGCACCTGTATCAAGTTTCTTGAGAGCACGGAGTACTTTTGTGTTGAATTTATGAATCGGACGGTCCTTTCCCCAATCACGCTCAGTTTCACTCTTCAGCTGCGTGAGCTCCATGAACTCCTTCAGGGCGGGCTCAAGGACACGGTCCCATGATTGCTTTATGTCTGTGGTCGCAATCTTATCCTTCCAGTAGGCTCTTGCGGTGGAACGGGCGAGTCGTATAGCTCCAAGTGGCCGTCCATAGGCATCAGCATCCAAGAGATGTCCCCTAGCAAACGCAGAGTCATCAAGTCCGAAACTCTCCTTTAGCCCCTCTAGCTTGGACAGGATGTGTTTAGTACCTGCTTCAATGCTCCTCTTCGGGACCTCAGGGGTCATCATCTGGTAAGTAATAGCAGACTTCAGTATGGGAAGTCTAAGATGAGAAGGGTTTGAGGTCTCTATCCAGAAGTCCTCTGATGCAAGGGCAAGAGGCACATCGGGTAAGGCTGCAGTATCCTGAGTTGTTAGAGCACTCAAAGAAACCTCTCTGAATCCAGAGCTATCCTGCCGCTCCACACATATCTCTTCCATCCCCTTCTTGCCAAGATGACCAACATCTAATCTCCAAATGCGTGGAGTAGAAACCCTGATGCCACCCACATTTCTGGTCGTGGCCCACCTTCCTCTGAGTGTAGGCGGCAGGATTTGGCGCATGAACCTCATTAGTCGCCTAACTTGGGCTTTGGATGCTATTGCCTGAATTCCTGCAGTCAAGCCCCCTATACTCTCCTGAAAGGGAGGGCTTGATACGAATAGACGCGCAAATACTTGTTTGCTAGCTTCAGCCATCCCAACATTCTCAAACAGTAGTCGAGAGAGACCCTTGAGATTCATTGAAGGGCGGATGTCTGACAAATAATCTTCTGTCGATGGCTCACAAGAATCAGCAAATATTGTAGCTGGAGATGATTTCTCACGGACCAAGAAGTCTGGCAGAGCAATGCGTCTTCCGGTGATTTCAACCCTTGCCCCTTCATTTGGTGGTTCAACATCTTCAGGAAGTTGAACGAAGATACCTTCAACCATCCATGGACTTGGAGTTAGAAGAATGCGAAACCTGTCAGATGTGTATCTAGCAAACCCATTGTAGCGATATCTCGCACCAGATATTCGATGCTTGAACTGCTGTTGGAGCTTCAGCTCCCAACTGGCCAGCTCTGAACCGAATTGTCTATTGAAGACATCACTCGCTGCGGTCACATCTGACAGCCTATCTTCTGATTTGTCAAGAAGGTTGTAGATGTCTTCAGCACTCATTGTATAGCCTCCAATCTGTCCATCAGGTTTCCGTCACATCTATCATCGTGTGCAGTGATTTACTTTTTCTCCTCATTCTCTCTTCGAAGGAACTCACGATATGCGTTCGGATATGCTTCTGCTAGCTCATCGAT
>JASFEL010000118.1:0-4438 GCA_050124855.1 Candidatus Thorarchaeota archaeon
CGACGTGAAGGTCATTGATGCGATTACTAGACTTGTTCTTGAGGCAGATAATGGTATGACCATCAAGATAGTGGAGTCAGACAGCCAGAGTAAGTACACACAGGAAGCCTTTGAGAAGTTCGGATACGTTGACCTCGAAACCACAATGAAGGATCAGGGGTTTGATGTCTCCCTGGTCAATCTCAGCAAATCACCTCTCACGAAGATGGATTTCAAGGGCAGATATTTCGACAAACCTAAGCTACCTGGGATATTAGCCAAGCCTCATTACTTCATCACAGTGGCTGCAGCTAAGACTCACTATCTCACAACAATCACTGGATCTTTAAAGAACCAGTTCGGAGTGCTCCCCAGGAAGGATCAGGCGTTCTATCATCCGAGTATAGATGACGTGGTCATTGATTTGAACCAGCTCATTCAGCCAGACTTGTGTGTCGTTGACGCGAGGGTGGGCGTAGAGGGATGGAACGGCCCGAGTACACGACCTCTTAAGACCTTTATCATGGGATATAAACCCGCATCAGTTGATGCTACAATGGCACGGGTCATGGGATTTGATCCTCGTGAGATTAGACATGTGCTGGAGTCTAGTCAAGTGGGACTTGGTGGATTAGATCCGAGTATCTTAGGAGAGAGTATTGAGTCTATCCAGGTCAATTTCAATCCACCTAGTTGATGGTGACTATGTTTCTTATGCATCCAAGTTAAATGGCCACAATCTAGCCTGAGGCCTATCAGGAGAGAAGACTATGAAGAGAGTTTTGTTCCTCTGTACTGGGAACTCAGCAAGAAGTCAGATGGCTGAAGCAATATTACGATTGCTGAGTGAAGGTA
Organism: Candidatus Thorarchaeota archaeon; assembly: GCA_050124855.1. Taxonomy (GTDB): domain Archaea; phylum Asgardarchaeota; class Thorarchaeia; order Thorarchaeales; family Thorarchaeaceae; genus SMTZ1-83. The sequence goes on from JASFEL010000118.1 coordinate 835, forward strand.
AGTTCGAAGCCTTCAGTGCAGGGACACATCCAGCCTCTGAGGTGAATCAGTTTGCCCTAGAGGTCTTGAAAGAGCGTGGCGCTAGTACTGAAGGGCTCTTTCCGAAGACTGTAGACCATTTTGCGGGAGAGGAGTTTCACCTTGCAGTGACTGTATGTGACAGCGCAAAGCAAGAGTGCCCTACATTTCCAGGGGCAAAGAAGATGGACCACTGGTCATTGGAAGACCCGGCGGCCTATGAAGGGACCTATGACGAGATCGCCTTCAGATTTAGAGAAACAAGGGATGAGATTGAGAGAAGAATCAAGACGTATATTCTGCAGGACAAGCTTGCTGATGACCCGTTGAAGTCCCTTCATCTTTACACAGACTGAGAACTGCTTTCAACCCAGGCAAACTTTCTCTGAAGGGTAGCTGGGTATACCTTCCTCCAGGGATATTCTACTTTCTGGCACCATTTGTACACAGTCTTTGGATGAATGTATGACTTAAGCGCAGTTCCAAGATTCCATGTGCGACAGTCTCGAGCTAATGCAAAATCGGTTTCGATCTTTCTCTTTGCCAGCTTAGCTTTGTCCACTCGTTCCTTTGCGCTTCTAACCGTCTTCTCAGATCGCGAGATTCGCATGGCAGATTTCTCTCTGAAACTTGCAAGAACCTGATGCTTCTTATCGAGTGATTCCTTACTCTTGTTATACCGTTCTCGAGCTCGCGCAAGACTCTCCTCTGTACTTTCAAGCCGGTCTCGTGTTCTGTCTATGCTGGCTTGTGCATCCTCAAGACGTTGCTTTTTGGTTGTCTTCCCCTTCCTCTTGCTACCTCGCGTACGGCGCTTCCTGTCACGTGCATTGTCCCAAGTAGTCTTAGCGCTATTCCGTTTCTCACGCCATAAAGCAACAGACTTTTTGTGCTTCTCAACGATTTCCTTTTGCTTTGTCACAGTGGCTTGGCGGGTAGCAAGGCTATCTCTCTCTTTCTTCTTGACTGCCCTCAGCTTCTTCCTCTTGTCGGCGAGTTGTTTCTCTGCTTTCTTGATTCGTTCGCTTGCTTTACTGATACGTTCCCTATAACGGTCTGATGACTTGGACCACCCCTTAGGAGCCTGTTTTGTATGGTTCATAACTCGAGCAACTTCAAGATTGGCACGCTTCACAGCCTCTTTCTTGATGAATTCAGGATCAGTTCGCTTGGCTTTACTCCGCCGGAGTTCCTCCTTCATTGTTAGTGTGGCGTGAAAAGTCCTGAACACTTTAGCTGTTAGGTCCTTGTCAAAGCTGCTCAGAAATCGATTGACCTGCGTGCTCCCGACGCTCGGAAAGATTTGAGCGGGCTTCTTTGGGTCCACACGGGTGCTCTTGCTCTTTCTTGTCCTGAAGGATTCCATTCTCTCCACTGCGTTGTCATAGAGTTCCTTGAATACTTCATAGACATCCGGGGGCATCTCCAACTCCTTATGCCACGCGACACTATCTTTCCCAAGAAAGTCAAAGACAATCTTATTCGGCGTAAATGTGAGGTGTTCGACTCTGAGAGTCGTGGCACCTACTGTATCTGCCTCTTCTGGGTCCTTCTCATCGCCAACTCGGAGACTCATTCTGTCGATGAGATAGCACGCAGCAGCTATCATTCTTGTCTTTGAGTTGCCGGAATGGATACCATCCATGATATGTTCTCGTATCGCGTCTATCTTCTTAGCCACTTTCATGGCCTTGTCGAACTTGGCAGCCTCCCTCTCTTGTTTGATTGGGGTGCTATCATGGAGCCAGATGTATTTCGTGCTGTTGGTGAGCTCATCAGTCCATTTGGCAACCCACATACTGTCCGGAGCCCACTCAATCTTCGCCCAGTTACCTTCTGGGACCTCTGCATCAGGACTAAGATTCAGTGTGATATCGTGTTCTCTTGCTCCCTGTTTCCAACGCCCCCGTAGAGGATGCTCACCTCGACCCATGAAGATGCCTGACGGCTCTGTCTGGTAGTTGCCAAGCTCCATGTGTTCTCCATCCACAAAAGCATAACCAAATTCCTCTTTCAGACGTTCTCGTTCCGCTTTGCGAGCTTCTCTTGCAGCCGTCTTCTCCTCTTTGGTCATTGCCTCCTTTGCTGCTCGCTCTTCTTCAACAAATCGGATTACAGAGGAGAAGTCAATTTCATCTAGGTCCAGCCGGGGTTCAATCTTGAGAGCCTTACTGAAGTCGCTCATGAAGTTTCTAATGAAGACAGGATCATCAACATATGGCGTACCTAGTTTCCTCACCCAAGCAACCGACATCTCTTCCTGGAGCTGATTGAGGGTTATGCGCTCACCACGTACAACTATCTCAAAGTGATGCGGCTCTGGCGGTTTGAGGACAATAATGCCTTTGTGTTCGAAGGACTCCATCTGAACGCCTCTTCATTTGGCGAATTAAGGTAGAGGGCTGGTTAGTTAGAGTGGTTCTTGCAGCCCGGTGTCGAGAGCTGAAATGTGTAAACAAAAGGATTGCGCTAAGGGATTCGACCTGAGCGATTAGTTTAAATCAGCACCATCTGGTTTGCGCTCTAGAACCTGCGGCCATAGTCTAGGGGTTATGATCCGAGCCTTCCAAGCTCGTAACCCGGGTTCGAATCCCGGTGGCCGCACCATTCTCTTTCTATAAAGCATATCGAGCCTTTGATACCCCCATCTTCAACGAGTATATCCATAGCACTTCTGCACACACATGCCAGGCCATCATCACTTCTGGGTCGAGTTCGATGTGAGTCTGAAATAGGGCTTTCACTTCCTTACTGAGGTCACCATGTGGGAACGCCCCAATGCCGAGAATGAAAGGAACAGCACCATCTTCTGGGAGAATCGTTTCAAGTCCATCAATCGTCGTCTGTGTGCCGCCCTCAACACATAGTGCAGATATGCTCTGAGTTTTCTCATCTCTGAGTTTAGATATTACCTCAGGAAGAGTTTCAGTTCTCATTCTAAGCAGAAATTCACCATCCGGGGGTACTTGTCCCCTCAATAGGAGCTGTTCAAAGAGACCTACGAAGCGATCATAGTTTCGAGGGAGGCGCACCGTTGGATTGACCTGAACCACGCGCCCATCTTGGAGGTGCAGATGTATTGTGAGTAATCCTTGTTTGCAAAGTGGAGTTTCTAGCATTGCCATGAGGCAAAGAAATGCAATGTCAGGCCGCCCACGGCGATCTCCATTCTCCAGCTTGATCATTACCTGTCCATGGTGCGTTTGATCGAGCAGGAGTTGATTTGGTTTCTTTCCTCTCCTACTAGCATGTTTCTGGACAAGCTTTTTGGAGGTCAGATTTGTAGGAACTAGTTCGATTGCTGACTCAAGAAGGACAATATGGAGCATGGCAGACCCACCTTATCTGGTGATAGTCACGAACGATTTAAGATGTATCGGATAACTCATCGATTCGAGGAAATTCGGTGCCAAAAAAACGACCTAGACAGTCAGAGGCCAAGCGTCTAGCCAGGGCTAGGATAAAGCTCCTATGGAAACAGGCTTCGGATTTAGCCAAGACAGACCCAGAAAGCGCACGACAACGTATGAAGGTGGCTTTCAAAGTCGCGCAGAAGGTCCGCATCAAAGTTCCGCAAGAAATCAAG
>JASFEL010000119.1:0-4425 GCA_050124855.1 Candidatus Thorarchaeota archaeon
CTTCGCCCACAGCATAGCCAAGAGTTGGCCGAGCGGGAACGCCAAGTTGTCGTAGAAAGACACAGTAGGCGGTCACAAAGTCCATAGGCAATCCACCTCCCCTGTTCAAAAACCAGTCAGTGACCTCTTGGCCGGGTGCTGGACGGTCATTGTAGTCATCAAGCAAGAGTGAGAAGTTGCTACGGAAGAATTGCTCAACCTGAACTGCGGTCTGGTAGGCATTACCAGCTCCACTGAACAATGATGCATTTCCGATGACATTGGCACTCAGGGTGACACCTATTGGGGAATACATATTCCAGATACTGGAGGGGGCCTGGTCTCCATCAAGGGCGTTGGTTTGAACAGAAATGAGGTCTTGATTGTCATAAGTGACCTCATACCTGAGAAGAATGGATTCTCCACTCCCTTCAAAGAATGGTTCCAAGAGGGCAGTACCGAATTCATCGGTGAATATCTCGTAGCTCGTTAATCTACTTGTACTATGAGGCTGATATCCAACACCAGGTACAATCTCGCCTGTTTCAAAAGACCCACGGATGATCTTCATATTGGGAAACAGAGTTGGGATTTCGAGAGGCTCAGTAGCGGGCCCAGTTGTGACATTGAGATAGACTTGGTATATCGTATTGGTGGCTTCCCATCGATCGATAATTTCATCGCTCACCGGCTGCTGCGTGGTGCTCGTCTTAGTCCAACTAGAGCCATCATATTCGTCATACGCGGTACTGCGCCATAATTGCGGCGGGTCTTCGGGCGCTACATAGAATAACACGTTATTCAACTGATCAAAGAGATCTTCAGGGAGCGGCATGTCAAGCGGAACATCAGTATAGTTGATGTTGTCCCACCAAGTTGTTTGTCCACCAGACCAGTTGATGTTATAGCCAAAGTTAGGTGCCTCATCGTATTCTATGTGCGGGTCATAGTCACGAACTAATCCAAGACTGACCAAGGCAAAGGAGTAACCTGCCCAAACTATCATAGCCACTAGAATAAGAGAGCTGATTACAGTCATGGCTCCCATTTTGCGCTGGTCTGTGGTCACGGCGGCCAAATGATTATACCTCTTCTATGTGAGCTAATACTCAATTAGAGTGAACCCGCATTAGGTGGAAGGCTTTGTGCTTACCCTAAATCGTCCGGTTCAATCAATTAAAGGGTTTCTCGGGCCTTATGGCTCTCCTATAAATCGAAGGGTTGTATGGCAGCTGATAAGGACCTAGTCAAAGCTAGACGGTTCTTAGAAGGACATAGTACTAAAGGGTCTCTCAGCCTATAGGTCCTTATATTCCTAAAAAGGGAATTATACGGTGTAGTGTGAACCAAGACGAGAACCAAGTCTACGGACCACACTGCTGTCACCGTCAGTTTGCCGGGGACGTAAAATGCTTGTGGAGAGGACGTAGGACTCTGTGATTCCACCGGAATTGCGAAGCAGACCTCGACGAAGCAGGAACCGAACATCAGTCCCGGACCTTACTGTATAGGTTTCGGGAAACGGCAACCAAACAGCAATATGTAGCCTAAAGCAGTAATTAAGCACACCTCATGGAAATCTGCGTGGTATTCATGTCACACTTTGAGAAACTCGACTCCTTCGCTAGAGAACACATGTCAAAATCAGATGCTGGAGCACATGCTTATGACCACGTGAAACGAGTCTACAACATCGCTGTGACGTTGGGTCAAAAATTAGAGGCGGACATGAGAGTATTGGGAGCTGCAGCCCTGCTACACGATGTTGGAAGAGCCTATGAGAAGGAAAAGAGAGTCTCACATTCAATTCTCTCAGGTGAGATGAGTGTTGATATCTTAGGAGAAGTAGGATACACTGAGGCGGAGATTGAGAAAGTCAAGGACGCTATCAGAACACATCGATTCAGTGAGGGGCTTTCACCCACTTCTCTGGAGGGCGAAATTCTTAGTGATGCTGACAAGTTGGACGCTATTGGAGCAATTGGAATCACGAGAGCAATTGCACAGGCGACAACGAGGGGCGATGGTATAGAGACGTTTCTAGAACATGCAGATGAGAAACTATTGAAACTCCATGAAATGATGCATACTGCGGAGGCTAAGGAACTATCTAAGACTCGTCATGCGGTTCTAAGTGCGTTTGTCGCAGAACTAAGGGCTGAGCTTCTGAGTCAGGAGTCATAGAGGATTCTTCTCGAGAAACATCTCAAGATAAGAAGATCGTATTGATTTTGCAGGGTCCAGACCCAACTCTTTGATGATACTAAAAAGGTCTTCACGGGCCTCTTTGATCTCATTCTCGCTATGTACAACACGCTCCAGCTCAAGGAACTGGCCGACACCAATTACATCATCTATACTCAGTGTGACTTCGCGAATCAAATAGAAAGAGCGGACCTTGGTGATTTCAGCAACCGCCTTGAAACCTAGTTGTCTGAGGATGAGCCCAGTGGTTCGGTCATCATCAAGTCCCACTGATAGCTCCACTCTCGTCTTTGATAGCGGATCTACTTTAGGACCCTTGTAGGTCATCTCAGTAAGCGGCCTATCATCCAGCACAACTCGGTGATTATCCGGGTCTGGCTGTCTGCTCCTGATTCTTATGGCCTCATCAGTATCTGGGAAAGACCTGCAGGGATGGTCATAGTATGCATCAACTTGGGTCTCAGTGTTGAGCTTTCTCGCACCAATTTCGAGCAACGCCGCCCTGAGTTGTTCTGTTTCCTGAAGGGGGATTTTAACCTCAACCTCGAATCTGCTCTCACTCATTTTGCTTCAGTCCATTGGAAATGTATCATCGTATCTCCGAGTTAGGTGTTTCTCCTATCTAGTCAGACTTCCTCGAGTTGCCACAACTCACATAACTGGAGCGAGGTTCCACTGGACTGGGTTGCCACCGTGTCGAGAGTCATGAAATACAAGTGTGCAAAATGTGGGAAGGAATACAATGATGATAATGTCCCAGCCAATGATGGATGCGGTGGTAGAATCGACATAACTTTTGACCTGGAAAGCGTCAAAGATTCCTTCTCGAGAGAGAGTCTAGAACGCACAAAGGGAGGCCTTTGGAAATACTTTGACCTAATGCCTCTTAGAAGACAGAAGAGCATAGTCACGCTTGGTGAAGGTGACACACCACTCGTACAGAGCAATCGGCTAGGACCAGAGATGCGGCTCAAGAACCTGTTTCTCAAGATGGAAACGTTGTGTCCCTCAGGCTCCTTCAAGGACAGACCAATTTGTGTTGGCGTAAGTCGTGCATTTGAAGATGGAGCTCAGACTGTTTCAGCAGCGTCTTCTGGTAACGCAGCTGCTGCAATGTCAACCTATGCTGCTAGAGCAGGGCTCAGAGCTGTGGTCTTCGTGCCAGAGGATGCTCCTGCAGGAAAGCTCATTCATCTAAGGACTCTGGGAGCGCATGTGTTCCGTGTTAGAAAGGTAGAGAAGGGGATTGATCCAACAACTACACTACTCAAGGCTGCCTGCAGCGAATTGGGATGGACACCATCACCCTCGTTTGGGCCATTCAACTGTTTCCAGTTTGAGGGCACTAAGTCACTCGGATATGAGATTGCTGAGCAGATGTCATGGAGTCCGCCAGATTGGATTCTCTTCCCTACAGGTAGTGGCGGCTTAATGGCAGGCACAATGAAAGGTCTATGGGAGTTTCAACAGATTGGACTGATTGACCAACTTCCCAGGCCTGTTGTGGTTCAGCCGGAAGGGTGTGCACCCATTGTCAGGGCGTTCGAAGAAAAACAAGAACCTCTTAATATCCAACCTTGGGACTCCAATGAGACCATTGCAGGAGGACTAGCTGATCCTTTTCCCTGGGATGGTGACGCAGCTCTCAAATACCTCGGTTTAGCAGATGGCAAAGCAGTGGCTGTTGAGGACAATCTTATTGAGAAGTATCTTGTACTCCTAGGGAAATACGAGGGAATCTTCGCTGAACCCAGTGGAGTCGCCGCTCTGGCAGGTTTGGAGGTTCTTGTGGAGCAAGGAGTCATCGATAGATCGGAATCGGTGGTGGCGCCGATTACAGGTTCAGGATTCAAGGACCTTGCCACCCCTGATCGACTGACACCTCCGGTCTCACTCATCGGCCCTAGAGTTGAAGAATTGAAGATGGCGTTAGAAGAAGTGTGATGGCATGGCTACCAAGCAACTTCGCCAGAGAGCGAAAAATCTGGCAAAGCAGCATGGCTATCTACCCTACATGATCGAACGATACTTAGCGTTGTGGGGCGAGGAAGAAACAATTCAGTTCATTGAAGCATGCGAAGAGCAAATTACCACCTCTATCAGAGCCAACACACTGAAGATTGATGCCGAATCACTCCAAACCCGTCTTCAGCTCAAACGAGTGACACTGAGACCTGTAGAATGGCTGGATGAGGGCTTCTGGGCGGATTTCGAAGTGTCTCCTGGATCACTCTTCGAGTA
>JASFEL010000120.1:0-4409 GCA_050124855.1 Candidatus Thorarchaeota archaeon
ATGCAGCACTCAGACGCTGAAACTCCTTGGGGACTTGAAAGTCGCCAACTCCTAAAGAGTTCAAGACCCGTTCTATCTTCATAGGGGTCAGCCTGTGATTTCCGTTTGAACTGAAGGCTATTAGGACTCGAGGGTCGTCGGGATCCGGAATTTTGTATACTGACTGGCAAGGAATTCCTTTGTCTTTTAGACCATGTTTTATTTTGGCCTCTAACTTGTCCATCTTGACAATCCACCGATAATTCGTTCCGGATTAGGACTCTTAAGCACCTGTATTACCGGAGCTTAAACCTGGCTTCTTTCTCCTGTTCTTGTGTCGAGTGTATCAATCTCAACAACAGAGAGGCTTTCCACAGTACTTGCCACGGCGGGGTCATCATCACTCAATTCATCCCTGTCACCAGTGATAAGATGGTCCAATTGAACATAGTGAACAGCCGCAGACTCCTCAAATGCTGATACATCACTTTCTGCTAGGAGTGAGGACTTCCCTTCAGCTAATTTTGAGGCTTCTTGGGCTTTCAGCAGCAAGCTTCCTGTCATATTAGTAGGAATAGCTTGATCGCCTAGTCCTTTCATGTATCTTTGTTCGCCGGTTCATACTTAAACTCCTACAAAGAATGTCTTTTCTCAATGTAATACACTCAAATGGTGCGAAAGTGATGTAGAACTCAATTCTAGAGAGGTTGCTCTGGTCGTTGTGTTGATAAACAAGCGGATGATGAAACGTTTGAGCTAGCGGAGCTTGAAAAAGTTGGATAGAGAAGGCTATCGTAGATATCTAACAGATCGAGAGCAGCCAATTCCCGATGAGAAGATTGGACCAGCAATCGAGATGGTTGAGAGGTTTGAAGAATTCGTCAAGAAGACAAAGAAGACGCTAGAAAGCGCCACCTCTTCCGAAGTAAACAAGTTCTCGAAAATACTGATTGAAGAGAAACTGAATACCTATGATAGCTATGTTGCATTATCTAGATACGGATACTTTGTGAAGAACTTAGACTTCTACCTTGCAGTCCTTGAGTTGCTTGATGGAGCTGAGGTCATGGATGTCCTGCGTGAGAGATTAGGGGAAGCAGCTGGAGAAACTATACGGGACGAGGTCTTCGAAGGAATTGAAGCACCTCTTGGCCTACCATCCGTTCAAAAACCTGCGGTCACTAAGGCAGTCTTGGATAGGATGAAAGCTCTTGTCACCCCTGAAGATTGTAAGAAGGCACTGGTTGGAACAGCGCATGGGATACCAAAGGAATGGTATAAGCAGGAACGGGAGAAATTCCTAGCAGCCAAGGATATTGATGAGTATATTGCCAAAAAGAGGGGGAATGCCATTGCAGAGTTGGAAAAACACAGGGATGAGGGCACGCTGTTCTACAATCAGGAGATTACTGATGAGGTGGTCGAATTCGTAAGGAGTCGCCCAGATATGCTAAGTGGTATGCGTGATGGGGGTAAGATTGTTCATACTAAGATTCCGTATCTCACAAAGGATTATCTTGCTGAAACCGATGAGAGAAAGAAGCGATATTATGCATGTCATTGTGCCTGGGCTAGGGAAACAATCCTGGATGACGAGCTTGATGTCCCGTCTTCCTTTTGTTATTGCAGCGGCGGCTTTACTAAACAGCCATGGGAAGTAGCACTTAATCAGCCGTTAGAGGTGAAAATGGTCAAGTCAGTTCTGAAAGGAGATATGGAATGCACATTTATTATTCCCTTACCATCCGAGGTTGTGGACAAAGCAGGGCATTCTTAAGCCAAGAATCTGAGAATTTTGCTCTAGTTTCTCGTGCATTCCGAGTTTAAGTTAGATAAGATAGTTCATCACCTGATGACTCATCATGACAATGAATATTGATAAAGCCATCAAGGGACGTAGAAGCATCAGGGATTACAAGAAGGACCAAGTTCCTGAAGACTTGCTCAGACAGATTATCGAAGCTGCTACATTTGCACCTAGTGCAAAGAACGGTCAGCAGTGGAGGTTCACCGTGCTGACAGGTGATTCAAAGGACAGGTTCACAGATTTGTACAGAGATAGACTTGGGAAGCTGGATTTTGATGTGGGATCTTCCTATGGGTCATGCGAGATAATGGAAGAGGCTCCCGTGATAGTTATCGTCTGGAACACGAACCAGTTTGGGTGGGAAACTGAGATTCATAGTGTAGCTGCTGCCATTCAAAACCTGCTTCTCAAGGCGCATTCGTTGGGTCTTGGAACATGCTGGATTGGTGATATCTTCTACACGTATAATGCGGTTATGAAGCACTTCAAGAAGCCATGGAAACTACTGGCAGCCTTAACAGTTGGTTGGCCAGCAGTCAGTCCCGGACCAAGGCCAAGACTGTCTGTCGATGAAGTAGCCGAATTCATGGATTAAGTCCCTATTGGGCGAGAGAGCCCACTTATAAGCAGCGATTCATAGTGTAGCATTAATTGAGAGACTAAGTAGAGAATAAGTTCGGTTGTATTCTTGTAGTGACCGATTGGTCTGCTATATTACTTTGATAAGCCATTGTACGAATCCCGAAATGTCTTGCTTTTGCTCTGAACCGTATTTGAAAGCCGTAATGAGTATATGAGAGGTAAATGGACATGGCAAATTTGGCTAGAACCAGAAAAGCTCGCACAGACAACAGAGAGGTGTGCATTGGCTGCGGAGAGAGTTTATTCACCAATGATTATACTCGTGGAGAGAATATTTGTACTTCATGTGGGCTCGTGGCATCAGATCGGATAGCTGATAGGGGACCTGAATGGAGAGCCTTTACTGCAGAAGAAAGGGACGCAAAAGCAAGAACGGGGGCACCAATGAGACTCAGTATAGCAGACAAGGGACTCTCAACAACAATTGATTGGCGAAACAAGGATGCAAATGGCAGGGCACTAACAACTAATACACGTGCGGCCATTTACAGAATGCGAAAGTGGCATATCAGAAGTAGGGTTCATAGTTCTCATCACAGAAATCTTGGTTTTGCAATGAGTGAGATGGAGAGACTCTCCTCACAACTTGGGATTCCGCGTGATGCCAGAGAAACTGCAGCTCTGATATACAGAAAAGCCCTGATAAAGAGATTAGTAAGAGGAAGAAGTATTGACTCTGTGGTTGCTGCATCGGTCTACCTTGCCTGTAGGATTCATCGCATTCCAAGACGACTCGACGAAATTGTGACTGAGGCAAAGACGAATAGAAAACAGATTGGCCAAGCTGTACGGTTGGTTATTTCTAAAGTCAACGTTAATGTCCCGCTTGCATCCGCGAAGGACTTGTTACCAAGGTTATCCTCGGATCTTGGCCTTGAAGGAAGGACTGTGAGAAAAGCTACCGAGATAATCAAGAGAGCCAAAGATGAACGAATAACAATAGGAAAAGACCCCGGTGGTATCGCAGGGGCTGCTCTTTACATAGCATGCATACTTGAAGAAGATAGGCGTACACAAAGAGAGATAGCTGAAGTTTCACACGTCACAGAGGTCACAATTCGTAATCGTTACAAAGAGCTTGTTCGTTCTCTTGGAATTTCATTAGACACCGACTTCTAGTCATGAAATTCACCAATGTCTTGAAACTGTAAACTAACGCTTTCCAACGCAAATACCCAAGTTTATTAACCCTTACAAGTATTGGTATGTTGCAGAAAGTGAGAATGGAAGAGACAGGTTAACGAAGAATGTATTGAAACCAGACCCGTTTCTCTGGTATTTGGAGTGTCTGCTTTTCGGAAATCACAGATTTAGTGTGAGAGATGAATTGTTCTCATAAGAGCAGGATATTAAGAATGGAAAAACTGAAAATCAATTCTAAGACGGGATATAAGAGAAACCGCGTGAAAAACGGATATGGACCTCATAGAATGTTGGAAATGATACAACAGACAATGTTGGGGAAATTAGCCGATAAGGAGAATCAAGAGAAGGAGGAAATTGATCTTTCTCTTCATAAAGCTACAGGGGTGAAGAAATGAGTACAAGTTCGTACGACCTCTGTACATGCGGTCACAATCGTGAAAACCATGATGACTTTGAAAGTGAATGCAAGAAATGCACTTGTGAAGTTTTTTACAGAAGCATGCGTAGCCAATAATTCACTAGAGAAAAGGAATGGTCGGGACGGCCGGATTTGAACCGGCAACCGACGGATCTACAGTTTAAATCTGCAATCCATCTTCCGAAAGATGTAGTAGAAGAAACTGAACCGGCGTGTATTCATCAGATTTTGCTGAAATAGGATAGGCTCAAAGCTTGTTCGGGCTCCAGTTCAAGACCAAGTTGTCTTAGCCTTGTGATTTCATTAATTGGGTTGTCAGAGTCAGAATCTATAGCGATACATGCACCATCACTCATCTTGGTTCTGAGCTGCCCCTTGGCAATTGGGTTGTTTCTCAGGTGTGGGGCATCTAAGACA
>JASFEL010000121.1:0-4394 GCA_050124855.1 Candidatus Thorarchaeota archaeon
GAAACCTCACTCTGCAGGCGGCCTCTCCCGCAGGGAAAACTTTGGATCTTCTTGTTTTCTTTGCTTTCACTGTCTGCTCGGGAATCCCATCGAGTATTGATTCCAACTCATGCAGCATGGATCTCTTAGCCAGACCATCAGAGATGAGGGCTTTCGTTCCTTCGCGAAGTAACTTACGTCCCCTTTTGGAAGCCAAAAGACTCATCTCTTTTGACAGGGTCCGGATATGCTTTCGTAGGTTGACATCATGGTTCGCACGTTTGGTAATTATCTCTGCAATCGATTTCATAGCATCTGATGATGGCAAGAAGACATCAGCAAATTCTCGCAGTCGTCCAACCTGATGGCCCTCCCCGCTCAGTCGAGATGGAGGGTACACTGCAACGCGCAAGCGCCCCTTCTTGGAGAAACCTGCCATCACAAAGGGAATAAGAAGAATTGATGATTTCCCCTTCATTTCAACACCTCTTAGAGGTACCAAGAAATCATCCAATAGCTCCTTTTGTCTGTGAAATGCAGAGCTCATTTTGCTAATTTCATCACGTAGGAGCTCTTCGTGTTCCTGCAAGTTCTGTGAAATATCGCGAGTACTTCCGAACAATTCCTTTAACCGCATCTCGTCCTTTCTGAGTGCGTCAGCTCTAGCCTTCCTCTCGCGCTTCAGATCTGCTGCTTCGCTCCTCTGTTCAAGACGAGAATCAAGCATCTCTACCTCTTTCTTCAAGAACTCAATTCGCTGTTCCAACCTACTGGTCTTCTGAGATGACTCGGATTGACGCTCACCAACAATACTCTGGATTCTAAGATGAATCATGTCCAGTAGCTTCGATAGAAGGTCGTTGGCTGTACTAATTGTGCTAGATGTTTCGTACAACGTATCAAACAGACGAGAAGCCTCTTCTCTGCTGATAGCCTCTGGCAAAACAAGGCCAAATGGTTCAACTACGTCATTTATTGGCCAATCCATAAGATCTGAAATCCCATCAGCATGTTGTCCCGAGAGTAACCCAAGAACAGTCACTTCTTTCCCATTCATCAAAGACGCAACAAGCGCGCGTGTATCTTCAATGCACTTGTGAAGCTGCTTTGGGAGTTCTGCTGAATCGATGCAGTTCTGAATGCCTGAAACGTCAATCTCAGACAATGGAAGCATACTCCCAGAGCTGATGCCAAGTAGCTCAATTAAGAAACAGAAATTTGGTATCGAAGTCTGCACGACCATTACGGGATAATATATCTTGAGGACAAACTCCAATTCTCTTCCATTTCGAGCCTCAAGTGCTCTCAAGACCATGGATGCCAGGACATAGTCTTCAGGTACAGCCTGTTCCATTGGCGGACCCCCTGCCAACTGAATACTGCGGGCTGCAGTCGTCGGAATAATGAGTGCATCTTTATCTAGGTCCATCGGGGTCCACTCCTTTCGATGGCAAAGAAATGCTTTTCATCCTTTCTAACACCTCATTCCAGCAGCATATGAGAGCGCTTTCTCTTGAATTGGAGTCCTAATAGAAAATGAAAAGAAACAAGCCGGTCCTTGACCCGTACTGCACTCGTTGTGGTAGCTACAAAGGAATCGGTCTTTGCAATAACAAGGGCTGCTTGATCTATGCAGTTGAAATGAAGCGGGGACAATCATTCGAATCAAAGGGATCATGCGTGCTCTGTCGAAATGATGCATCAACATCATGCGCCCGCTGTAGCAATATGTACTGTAGTACTCATTCCGAAAATAGTAGAGCTAGTCAGTTTGGTGGACTGAATCATTATATCGGATTATGTGTTATTTGTAAAACTCTTGTATGTGAGAATTGCTGGATTTTGGATGAAAAAGGAAATATCCAGTGTATTGAGCATTTCGAGTAGGGCTAAGGGAATACATAATGGTCATTCTTTTATGTAATAATTGTGTGTCCGAGGTGGGAACGACACATGCCAGAAGCCGCCTTCATCGTTCAATTAGATGATTTTCAAGGGTTCCTTGTGAAGAAACGTCATCCCTCGTCTCTCGCACTTACAGAGACGATGCTAAATCTCGTGTTCTTTGAGCATCAGCAGGGTGAAGAAGAGGCAATCAGAGATACTGATATTGAAGGGTTGAGAATCGCCTCGTTTGCCATGGAGGCATTCCCCGGCTGGACCGTATGCTTCGTGCTTAACGAGGATGATGTTCTGGAGGAGATTTCGGATGAGCTTACAGGGATGGGAAGATTCATGCTTGAACTCATGAATGCCGATCCTGAATCCTTAGAGATTGACGAGATCCTTGCGAAGAGAAGTTCGATGCCTGCTGTCGATTACGAGCAAAAAGCAGCAGCGATTTTCATGACACCTTCCTCAGCCCTTCTTCTAGAGAGGCTCCATACCGAAGGTGTTGAGAGTACTGCCAAGCTCTCTATGTGGTTGAAGAGCCAAATTCAGAGTGAGAATGTGGATTTGAAGGAGGCAATCACGCCCCTTATGGACTCAGGCGTAGTGACAGTGGAGATCATCGGCAAGCTAGAAACAGCCTTCCTAACGAAAGATGTATTTCCGCACAGAGCGCCTCCTGTGAAGTCGTTCAAGGCCACTAGTGTGGCTCACCCCAATTTGATGGCGCGATACGAGGAATATCTGAAGAGCTTCTTTTCGCCAGACCCTCCAACAAAGGGATACAATCCGACACTACCTGTTACTGATCCAAATTCCCCGATTTTGGAAGATAGAGAGAAGATTGCACGGATTTTATCCAACAGCATCTATTATGCAGTACTCGATTGCCTGAGAAATGGCCCGCTTCGTCTAGGTCAAATCGCTAGTCAAATCTCATTCCCCGATGGGGTTGTTCAGAGGGCTTTATGGGCAATGGAAGCAGAGCGAATTGTCGCGAATTTTGAAGAGGAAGGAGTTTGGGCACTTATCACTAATCCCAAGATGGATATTTTCATGCCAGAGTATGTCCTTCCGATAATCGCTTCAAAGCTTGAAGAAAAAAAGGTTGGTTCAGATACCGCAAGAAGATATTTGGAGCTTCTTGTGCAGACTTGGAGTGAGTAAGTTGATTCGAAGCGTCTATATATTGGGTCAGGAGGGAGATGTGGTCTACTCCAAGGAATACGCCAAGAGTGACTCAAAAGCCAGTCTGGTCGAATTTCTCGTGAATCTTGTGCAGTTTCTGAAGAGTATGGATCTCGAGGGAAAGACCGAGTTCATGAACGTATCTATTTCAAGAATATTCTTCGCTCAGAGAGAACTCTTTACGTTCGTCTTTATTGCGGACAAAGCAGACGATGCTGTACAGATTGAAGACAAGATGACCCAGATGGTCGAGACCTTCATGAAAGACTTCGCTAATCTAGCCACAGCTAAGCAGCCCCTAGACGGGTTCGATTCGAAAGTGGATGAGATTGCTGTCACTATGGTCAAAGTCGCAATCCTTGGATTCGCAGGTGTGGGAAAGACTACCACTCTACATTTACTCAGAGGTGAAACACTTCCACTTGTCCATGACCCTACAATAGGTGTGAGCATCAAACGGCTCCCTGAAGAAGTCCAGAATGCCAACATCGTACTCTGGGACTTGGCAGGCCAGTCAAGATTCAGCATTCTTTGGGCAAAGATGATTGCAAATGCGCAGGTTGTTGTTATCGTCACAGACAGCACACTTGAGAACGTGCTTCGGAGCAAGAAACTCGTTACTCTAGTAAAAGACGAGGTGCCTGAAGCGAAGGTAATCGGTATTGCTAACAAGCAGGACCTCCCCACAGCTTTGACACCAGAAAGGGTAGGACAGATACTTAGTATCCCCACCTATGAACTGGTAGCCATTGACATCTCATATAGAGACCGCTTGATTCAGATAATTCGCAAAGCGATTCTTGAAGGCAAAGCTGAAACCAAGGCTGCATGAAAACGCTTGGGAATCCCGCTCTAAATATGCAAAGTCGCTTGAAATTGAGCTTTATATGAAATATCCACCACGGCAAAGGTTAAGAACCAAGCACAAGCTGTATCGATATAGTAGGCTATACTAAGGTGACATTTCATGGCCTTTGACATAGGGGAATTAACATCAAAGCTGAAGGAAATCGAAACCTACGCTATGAAGGTTGCAGAAACCAAGAAGCTTGCCGACCAGTTGGCAGAGAACCTTGCCAAGATGAAGACGGCAATCAATCAGACGATTAATGACAGCTTCACAGAAATTGCGAATCAGATTGATACTCTGAGGAAGAATATGAAGGAAATGGAGAGCGTGAAAACAGATGCGCCAATAACGGCTGCACCTGCGGCTGAACCTTCTCCTACTCCCGAGCCACTGCCCGTTGCAGAACCTACACCCACGCCGGAGCCTGCTCCTGAGGCAGTTCCTGAGCCTGCTCCCGAGCCAGCTCCTGAACCTGCTGCGGAGGCCG
>JASFEL010000122.1:0-4390 GCA_050124855.1 Candidatus Thorarchaeota archaeon
AAATACGGGGGACCCTTCATAGGCCTTGACTAATCGTTTGACTGGAACTTCCCTCATCTTGGCATCGCGTCGAATGATACCCATTCTTCTGCCGACATGTATGAATCGGGATGTGAAGTTCTGAGTAGTCTTGATTGTCTTTCTGAGAATCATAGAAGCCTGCTCTCCATTGTAGTCTTTCAACACATCAACAACATGTTCAGGCTCGATACGGACACTGGATGTGAACAAAATACGGTATGGGTCTCTTTCGACAGCGACACTTACTCCCATACGTGTAGTAAGAAGCGCAGCAATCACAAGTCCAAGAGTTTCATTGGTTCTCGTACCCAGAGGCGCATGAAGGACAAGACCAGTATGGAAGTCTTCTATAATGAACAAGCTCTCTAATGGGAGAAAGCCTAGCTCTGCTAGAGATTTCTTCACCTTCTCAAACACATGATTCTGAGCTTCATCAACTAGTCTATATTCTCTTCTCAGCCATTCCTTGCCTTCATTCTCATCTCTTTCTGCTAATGCATTCCAGACCTTAGCAACTTCTGTAGCCACCTCGTAAGGTACTGGAATCATCTCACCTATCCATCGAGGAGCTTCTGTATCAATATCAGTTACAGGGGCACAGAGTACCTCGTCTTCTTCGATACTGACAACCTGCCATGGTCTCCCTCTTATCACAAAGACAGATCCAGTGTTAACATTCTGTGTCACGTAGTCCTCGTCCAAGACACCAATGCTCGAACGAGTGGCCATGTCCAACGCATTGACCTTATGCACATCAGGAATGGTACTCAGATGTTCATAATAGAATACTCGAGTTCTTTTGCTTCTGGTGACTTTGCCATTTTCCTCAGAGGCAAGTTTTTTCTCAGTCATGAAGTCCAAGATACGGTCGAGGCTCTCAGAACTCAGGTTATGGTAAGGAAATGCAAGTGAGAGAATCCGCAACAGATTCGAATGTTCAATCTCTGATGTGTCAAGTAGAATCCCACAGATCTGATGACACAATACATCCCATGGCATCAGTGGTATCTCTGCCCTTTCAACCTTATTCACGAGAGCACGTCTAAGAATCACACCTGATTCGGTTATGTCATCCAAATTTGCTGTTGCCAGAATGACTCCTTCTGCAGTTCTACCAATCCCATGACCTGCGCGTCCAGTACGTTGTAATGCTCTTGACACCTCACGTGGGCTACTGTACTGGATTACGAGGTCAGCCTGGCCTATATCAATTCCAAGCTCGAGACTAGAGGTAGCAATGATGGCCTTGGAAACACCATTCTTCAGCTTCTCCTCCGCTGAAATCCGTACGTCCTTTGAAAGGGAGCCATGATGCACATCGAACTCGTATGGCGGCTTACTCGCCATCATCTTAGCCCCAAGTGTTTCAGCAAAGGAACGCGTGTTTGTGAAGATTATGGTTGATTCATGTGTGCTGACCAGGTTGACAATTCTATCAAGTCGAGCTGCTGAGTGTGGAGGATATGCCAATTTTCTTGCCAGTTTTCTGTGCTGGGGGCTTGGAACTGGTGCCTCTACTCTTAGGCTCATCTTTCGAGAATCATAACCCGCCCAGATTGTCTTCACAGTCCGAGCCGATCCCCCAAGAAACTTTGCGACTTCTCCAGTATTGCCAACTGTAGCTGAGAGGCCCACACGTTGAATCGGGCCGTCAACAAGATGTTCTAATCGCTCGAGTCCCAAGCTAAGCTGAGTCCCCCGTTTACTATCGGCAAGCTCATGAATCTCATCAACAACCACCGCGAAGACAGTCTTTAGGTGATACCTTAGACGTTTTCCAGGGAGAATCGCTTGAAGTGTTTCAGGAGTTGTTATCAGCAAGTTAGGTGGTTTCAAGGCTTGTTTTCTGCGTTGGTATTGGGTTGTGTCGCCATGACGTACAGCCACAGTCAGCCTAAGATGCTCACACAGATCCTCGATTCTCTTGAACACATCACGATTGAGAGCTCTCAATGGTGTGATATAGAGTATGTAGAACCCGAAGAGTTCACGTTGACTCTTCAGCTTCTGGAGCTTATCCAGTAGTGGCAAGATTGCAGCTTCAGTCTTTCCGCTTCCAGTAGGAGATAGAAGAAGTGCATTCTGTTTCTCACTCATAATAACTGGAATGGCCTTTTCCTGAATAGGAGTGGCTGACGTAATGCCCTGATGTACTAGGAAATCAACAATGTTCCTACTAAGGTGTGAGAACGCACTCATGCAGAAGTCATCCTTCTCACTAGATGTTGCATTTCGTTGATTAATATGCGCAAATCTGTTCGGAGTGTCACTTCCGCTTCTTCCATTTCGCGCTCAAGATTCTGAATAATGTCCCTAAGAGAATGACCATGACCAGCGAGCCCTTCGACTATGGCCCTCACAGAGTCCAGATTTGCCATATGTCCCGCTGAGTTCTCAAAAGCGCGAAGAAGTATGTCATCAGAACTCATCATGAGTAGCCTCCGCTACTCCTTAGGCCTATTCGTCTTCTTCCTCTCCCCAGACAGCATAGGCTAGGATCATCATTAGTGCGGCAATACCCATCGTAACTAGGATAAGGAAAATAATTGACTCGATGAGTATTGGCTGTGCCTGCATAGGAATCCCGCGTTCTCGGATTTACTCCGCTTATAACCATTGCTGATTATTGGTCTTTGTACTAGGCAACCTCGGCTTTCCTACTCTCGTAGAACTTGTCGATGAATGCGCCATAGATATCAACAGCTTCTGTCAAGGGGTTAACCTCATCAATAGACATCTCAAGTCCACATGAGCCACACTTGACACTAGCGAAGCCATTGTTACGATACAGCTCAATCTTGATTGAAGTGTTTCCACAGTCAGGACATGGATATACATCTGGTATACGCTTCTGAGGACGCCGTCGCACTTTTTGTCTTCGTCTTCTTCCCATGATGATTCACCTCTACCTATGTCCCACAAAAGGGGGAAAGAGCCCAATAGAAGTAGAGCGGGCTGCACCTTGCTGGAATTCATTTAAGCCTTATGATGCCTCAAAACCAAGCCACCAAAGCAAAGCGTTCTTATTGGCAACTGGTACGCAGCTGAACACGATGTCAGACCTCTCTCGAAACGCAAAATGCGTACTGAAGATTCTTCAGAATGCCACAGATCCGCTCACGACAGCTGAGATTCTTGAGATTGCAGGTAGTGATCAATATGGAGATATATGTCAGGACTGTGCTGGCGGTGACACATTTGTTATCGCAGCGCGGCAGCTTGTAGACGTGGGTTTCATTACAAGGAAGCTTGGGAAGGGAGGATATCGCTGGCAAATTGCTAGGGGTGAATGATTAGCGTGTTAGAAGTAAGAGATGATTTTCCAGTTCTGGATCGCAAGATCAATGGCAGACCCCTTGTGTATCTTGACAGCGCCTGCATGGCCCTAAAGCCTAGGCAAGTAGTTGCAGCCATGAACGAGTACTATGAACAGTATCCTGCCTGTGGAGGTCGTAGTATCCATAAGCTTGGGGAGGAGGCGTCCAACGCTTATACTGCCTCTCGCGAGAAATTCGCACGCTTTCTCAACGCCACAGAAATCGAGGAATGCATCTGGACACGAAATGCCACAGAGTCACTCAACATTGTCGCGGCTTGTGTAGACTTACCCAAGGACGCCAAGATTGTGACATCCACACTAGAACATCATAGCGGATCACTTCCATTTGTGGAACGTGCTCGAAGAGATGGTCTGAAGATTGAGATAGTCAAGGCTAAGCAGGATGGGACTTTTGACATCGAGGACTGGAAACAGGTGATTGATCACAAGACGAAGCTGGTTTCTATCGTACATTCATCAAATGTTACAGGAACAGTCGCTCCGTTAGAGGAGATCATTGAGATTGCTCATGACCGTGGTGCCTTGGTCATGTCTGACGATGCACAATACGCTCCACATCATCCACTAGATGTTCAGGAGTCAGATGTGGACTTTTCAGCGATATCAGTCCACAAGATGTGTGGTCCTACCGGTATGGGTGTTCTTTACGGAAAACTAGATCTTCTCAAGTCGATGGACATGTTTCTTGTGGGAGGCGACACCGTTTCAGATGTTCGCTATGAGAATGGGAAAATCATCCCTGAGTATCTTCCGCCCCCTGAGAAGTTCGAGGCAGGTCTCCAGAACTATGCTGGTGCCATAGGTGCTGGTGCTGCAGCAGAGTATCTGACCGGCATAGGAATGGGTGAAATTGAGAAACATGAACGTGCTCTCCTTAGCGTAGCTTTGAAAGACCTGAAGAAATCAAAGCACATCAGAATCCTAGGCACTGACGACATCGACATGAAGACCGGTCTTGTAGCCTTCAGTCTCGACACCGTGGAGGCAGCACATGATGTAGCTGCATTCCTGAATGATGAATACAGCGTC
>JASFEL010000123.1:0-4381 GCA_050124855.1 Candidatus Thorarchaeota archaeon
CAGAAATTGACTCGATCAGCTTTGAGGTTTCATATCCTGAAGGCGAATGGTTCCCGGTTTCTGTCTTGAATCCTTCAGGGGAAGAGATGACATTCGCCTACAACTGGACATGTTTTGATGGAAAATTGATTGTTGGTGCGAATGTAGTCGACGAGGATGGAATTTGGAAGATTCAATTCCAGGACAGAAATCATGTCTTTGATGCATTAATGGGACCATCAGGGGGACCCTATTCTGCATCAGATGAGTTCGCGATTGGGGATGATATCGAGTTCCGCTTTTGGAGTTCAGGAACATTCGGATCTTCAGTGACCGTTGATCTGATAGACTCAACTGGCGCAACATGGTATTCGGGACCAACATCATTTCAAGGAAAGAGGTTCTCATTGCCCTATCATTACAGAAAGGACCTTACTATCAGTTACAATGATGTTGCGGAAAATCTTGTCAACTTCCCAGTCCTCATTGACATATACGACACGGACCTTCGAACAGATGTCCGCGCAGATGGCAGAGATATCGCCTTTGCAATAGGTGAAGAGACCCTTGCCCACGAAATAGAGCTCTTCGAACCATCATTCAATTTGACGCACGCTCATCTCTTGGCATGGGTGAATGTCCCAGTCCTCTCTGGCTCAACTGATACTGTAATCAGTATGTACTATGGCAACCCTCTAGCACCAATTGTCTATGATTCTGGACCAGTCTGGGATTCAGGGTATTTGGGCGTCTGGCACTTGGGCGAAAGCGGAACTGGCACAACGAATGAATACCAAGATAGCAGTCAATATAAGCATCATGGCACTGGTGGTGAAGGAAACTCTTCCTATGTTCCAACTCAAGTATCTGGCAAGATAGGCAGTGCTCAGGACTTCAATAATGACGACGGATACTATGACCTCGTTGACTGTGGTGATTATCCAGCTTGGAACATCGATGGGTACCAGATAACGCTTCAAGCATGGGTACAGCATGATATCACACCCGAATACCATACCTTTGGAATCATGAATCACAAAGGATGGTATGATGGTTATAGCCTCTACATCAACTATGGTGGAGACAATACTCTAAAGCCCGTCTTCCCTCTACCCGGCAGTACGCACATGCTAATTGGAGCCAATGATGTCACCGGCCTAGCTTGGCATCATGTCGTTGCGACGTATGATGGTTCATTGATGAGAATATACGTCGATGGCGTGCAAGATCCGAACGTGCTTTCGAAGACAAATGCAATACAGCCATCCCAATATGAACAGGGCTTTTGGATTGGTCATGGGGATCAGCCGAAGGATAGAGCTTGGAGTGCCGAGTATGAAGGTCAGATAGATGAAGTTCGAATCTCAGATGTCGCTCGTTCTGCAGGCTGGATCCAGACAGAGTTCCAGAATCAGAATGACCCGAGTAGATTCTACTCTGTCGGAGCTGAAGAATCTGTGGGATATTCTGAGTCTGCGGCAATCAACCTCGAATCTTCAGCACCTGCAGGAGTCTGGCGGGCAGATGCTAGATACATAGACGGTGGTTCTGATGTAGACCACCGAGTTGGAATATTCAGCAGGAACTTCATCGTAAAACGCGGAGCATCATTGAACCTCATCGCTCCAGGAGACGCAGTATCTGATGGGATTTCAGCTAAGCTCATTGGCGAGGGACTATTCGTCGAATACGAGCTTTCAGACCTATTGAGTTCCGCCCTAATTCCTGGAGCCACTGTGACGATGAACTGGACGGTGAGTGGCGCGCCTACGCAGGTTCAACTCAACGATTATGGAGATGGAAGGTATGGAAAGGTCTTAAACACCACTGACTTAGGCACAGCACAGCGTTGGCGAATGGAACTTACTTCTTCTCACCAGTTCTATGGTGATGCAAATAGTGCTTTCTTCTTGGACCTATCAGGTCGGACCTATCTTACATATGAACTGCCAACCGCGACCGCATATGGCGACGACTTCACTTTGAAGCTGACTCTCAGAGACTCATTTGATGACGGACTGTTATCCAATGCAGGCTTCTCAAGTAACGGGACCTTAGTAGGTCTGCCTGTTGACTATGGTAACGGGACGTATCTATTGACTATCGATGGCTCGGCATTGTCAGTTGGTGAACACACATTCAGATTCACCGCAACTCCTGCTGACTCATTGCTTCTAAGCAGCTACATCGATGTGCAGTTCGAATATCGACCTGTTTCTACAGAAGCATATCCAGTGAGCTCTGATTCAATAGAGATTCCATGGGGCGAACAAGCCGTTGTCAATATACACTGGTATGATTTGGACCATTCAGGAATTGGCATAGACGGGGGTACTGCTAGCATTGTTCCCTCCGTTGCTATCCAAACGGTGGATATTGGTGGAGGGAACTATGTTCTTACAATCGACACCAGTTCGCTTCTGCCGGACACATATGCATTTGATGTGACTCTTTCAAAAGCCAACTACGAGGATGCAACCACAAGTATCACAGTGATAGTGCGAATACATAGCACCACAGTGAGTGCAGACTATAGCCCCACTTCGCCAGTTGGAACAAGCACCTATTTCGACATCACATTCTTGGATGTTGATGGGGGTTCAATAGGAATAGGTTCTGGCAATCTAAGTTATGTGACCCTCGACTGGGGTAGCGGACCTCAGGCTTTCTTCAGCTATGGATTCTGGTTAGATACCAGCTCATGGTCGGTTGGAGTCTATACAATCAATATCACAGTTTATGCGACAACGGGACCACGATACTATTCTGACGCAACCATATCAGTAGAGCTTGAAATCAAAAGACTAGAAGTCTATGTAAGTTGGGAGCATCTAGAGCCATTCCCGAATGGAGATGACTTTGCCATCTTCATTCATTTGAACGTGAGCGAACCAGGATCGTCTATCGATGGAGACCCCATTAATGGGCTCACACAGGCATACTTCACGGCAAGAAACGAAACTGGGTGGCAATACACATTCGAGAGTTTCTCATTCCTTGGCGATGGTAGATATCAGATTGTCATTGGTCAAAGCAACTTCTTGGAAGGAGACTATACTATCATCGTGTACGTTGACTTCTTGCCTGCTGAGGACTATCTCGATTCGCAGACACCAGTGATAACATTCACCTACAGACCAATTCTGACCTACCTATCATCTGCTGATTATCCAACTGTGACGACAACTTACGACACCAACGTCACGATCACATTGAATTATGTAGACATTGACAATGTCGCCAATATCACCACTGGTGTGATTACAGCTGAAGGTGCATCGATAACCTGGCAGCACTTAGGCGATGGGATCTATGAAGTTGTTGTGATCGTTCAGGGGTGGGACTTAGGGTCACATGAGGTCAACATCACAGCAGACGCTCCAAGCTATCAAGCAAAGACATTGACATTTGAGGTGTTGGTTCAGATTGCCTATGCCTATGCTCGTTCTTCGGATTCTTCAATTGACCTTCCATTAGGTGATACTGCAGTCTTCTACGTTGACTACTGGGACATTATTCATGATGAACCAATATTAGGAGCATCCATCGATCACAACTGGACTCACGCTCTGACTGTGGTCTGGACAGGTTCGCAATACAGAGTGGAGCTACCGAGTCTGCACACAGATTCGCTAGGAAGCTACTTCATTCTGTTCAACGTATCGAAGGGTTCGAACTATCAGTTTGGCTACTTCAATGTGAGCTTGACACTTAGAACCCACTATACCGAGTTTAGACTGGGTAGCGCTGTTGAGCCTACGACCTATATTGGCATGGTCAATGTTTCTGTATACTATGGTGACTTGGACAATGATATTGGCGTTGCCTCACAATACGTCAATGCATCGGTATATGGAGAATCGGGTTGGATCGCATCATCCATTGAAAACGATACAGCTTCAGGAGATGGCTATTACATCATAAGATTCCCAGCTACTGTCCTTGGTGAGAGTGGAATCTACAACTTCACGGTATACTTCAATTGGACTGGGCCAACCATACAATTCTACAATGGAATGGTTAGAGCTTCAGTCAACATCATAGGTGAGGAGTCAGAGCTGAGTCTTGAAGACTCACCTGGCCCAACTCCGTACCTAGAGAACATGAGCTACACCTACGTCTATGGTGAGCTCTACAGCGGAGTCGGAATATCCAACGCAACTGGCGATGTCTTCATCTTCATCGAGTTCTTAGGTGAATCAATAGATACTTCCCTGGTGTCTATAGTAGAGGGCTTGCCGGGATACTACTCTCTGGAGTTTAACTCGACCATATTCGGTAGACCAGGCGTCTTTACTATGATTGTAAGTGTGAACTGGTCTGCATCTGTTCCCCCATTCTATGACAATCGAACTGACACAATATCAGTGCGTGTGATTCCTCGGAACACTGCGGTGTCGGT
>JASFEL010000124.1:0-4364 GCA_050124855.1 Candidatus Thorarchaeota archaeon
TATTATCGAACAGCTAACTGAAAGCACCTTCGGAATCACAAACGCTTCTTACTTCGTGCTCTGCCCTATTCATTATCAGTCTTGATATCATCCCAGAAATCCTTCGGTGGATGTTTCAAGTTCCAGTCAACCCGAGTGTCGTGAAGAACACGGGAACAGTACGGGTCACCCTGAGCAATGGTGTGTTCCATTGTAAGAATTACGCTATCGTGATATATCTTAGCAGATTCATAATCGCCATAGCAACAGACATAGTATTTCAGCTCGGAATCTGACAGGTCTTCTATGGCATCAACCCAAAGGCAATTGTCATTCCGATAGGCGTATTTCCCATCCCCAATCATTCCACGAACAATTACCCACTCAGATGGCACATCTTTGGGTTTTATTGCTTCTGCAAAAGCCGTTTCGAGATTGTCATATGTATCTCTATCTGGATTCCTTCTGTCGATGATGTAGTGTGTGACGAATTTCTTGTACAGCGTAATTGCCTCTGCCCTGTCAAGTGTTTCAGTCAAAACTAAGAGATTATAGTAGGCAGGATGCAGGAAAGACTGCAAGTAGTTCTTGTTCACAACTTCGCTTTTCTCTGGGTTGGCATCTTCTGGTAGTTGAAGAATCTGAACATAGTAGTTCAAGACAGCTTTTGTGAGTTCCAAATGCTCTTTCAGGTTTGGATTGTCAGATACAAGTTCGTCTAGATTAAATGGGTGGGATTTCATCTGAGTGTCCTTTGAAAGACTCTGATATTTGACTAGTAAATTGTTCACATAGTCCTGCAAGACCTCTGGTTTTCTTTCTCTGACGAATCCAAGCAAGTAGTTCATTCGTTTCAATCGTTTCTGCGTTTCCTCGAGGGGATTGATTTCAACTAAACGCTCGAGCGCATCTGGTCTATACTCTCCAGTCTTAACGAATTTCATTCTAAATCCACGCCACCAATTGTCAGATTATAAGCAAGAAGCAAGGTTCTGGAGCTTATAGTTGTATCAAATAGCGCAGTTCACGTTAGGGGAGGCGTGGAACTATGATTGCGTTTATAGAAATGAGAGTAGCTAATTGTGACTCTGGATTATATACTCTCGAATTAATCCCCGAGTTGTGGATGCAATGACGGAAGGAATCAGGTTTGGGGTTGTGGCCCTTCAGGACATGCCTTGGCAAGAATTGGTCAGGCTTTGGCAAAAGTTTGAAGCACTAGGTTTTGACAGCACATGGATTGCTGATCATTTCGTGAACTATGCAAATCCAACGGGCTCTTGGCTTGAAGGATGGACCACCCTTGCGGCACTTGCGAACTGCACATCGAAGATTCGAGTGGGCACTTTGGTGACCTCGATTCCATTTCGAAATCCCGCAGTTCTCGCTCGTCAAGCTATGACCGTCGACCACATATCAGGTGGACGACTCGAGCTAGGGATTGGGGCTGGAGCACCTGGTGGGACAGACCCGTCATATCGAATGGCCGGCATAGAGGATTGGTCATTTCAAGAGAGGACTGAACGGCTTCGAGAACAGGTTGAGGTAGTTGATAAGCTTCTTCGAAACATTACATCAAGCTATACAGGGAAATACTACAAAATTGATGAGGCAATAATGGCTCCAGGACCCGTCCAGAAACCGCGTCCCCCAATCATAGTTGCCGCTCATGCAAAGGCATCACTCAAGGTTGCTGCAGAGTATGCTGACGCCTGGGTATCATTTGGTGGTGAATTTGGAGCTCCTGTTGAGGTTGTGGTTGAAAAGACAACCAGACGAAATGAAATTCTCAATAAGCACTGTGAGAAAGTAGGTCGTGATCCTGCGTCTATCAGACGTTCATTGTTAATCTTTGGCGCAGAGGGAAATACTGCATTTGCATCTGAAGGGCAGTTCATTGAGATAGTTGAGAGATACTCAGCAATCGGAATCAACGAATTGATATTCTTCTATCCATTCTTTGCGCCGGATCAAATACCCATCTTTGAACAGATTGCCAAGGAAACGATTCCGTCGCTCCGGAAATCCCGTGGTCTTAGTGGTCCATCCTAAAAGAAAGATAGATAGGACAGGGGCAGCACATATGTCCGATATTAGTTGGAGGAGATGACTAATGACTGAGATTCCACATAGTAAAGAAATAACAGCTAAGGTGGGCGACATCGAGATTACCTATGATACCTTTGGAGACCCATCAGCTCCGCCTATGCTTCTCGTTATGGGACTAGGTGCACAGATGATTCGCTGGGACGAGGCATTTTGTAAGGCTCTCGCGGCACAAGGACACTGGGTGATTCGCTTTGACAATCGCGACGTGGGGTTGTCATCGAAGTTTGATGATGGAGGCGTTCCTGATGTCATGTCGCTCATACAAGGAGAAGCAGTTGATGTTCCCTACAAACTGAAAGATATGGCGGATGATGCAATAGGTCTACTTGATGCACTTGGAATCAAGGAGGCTGATGTTGTGGGTGTTTCAATGGGAGGCATGATAGTTCAGACTATGGCTATTCATTATCCAGACCGAGTACGAACTCTGACGTCGGTGATGTCTTCAACGGGCAGTCCAGATCTCCCACAGCCAACAGAAGAAGCGATGGCGGCTTTACTTGCGCCCCCAGCATCTAGTCGAGATGAATACATCAAGAACTCTCTGATGAGTGCAAAGGTACTGCACGGACCACATTATCCTCTGGATGAAGATTATGTCCGTAACTACTCGGAGATTTCCTATGACAGGTGCTATCATCCCCCAGGATTTACGAGACAGTTGAGTGCCGTTATTGCTTCAGGGAGTCGAAAGGAGGCATTAGGGAATATAAAGATTCCAACCCTTGTCATTCATGGGGATGCTGATCCATTAGTTCCAGTTGAGGGTGGGAAAGATACAGCTAAGAGTATACCAGAGGCAGAGCTGCTCATTATCGAAGGCATGGGACACAGTTTTCCAACAGAGGTTGTACCGCAGATACTTCAAGCAATTCTGAAACACACCGCACCATAAGTGGCCAAGACAAGAACGTAGGTTTGGGAATCCATCCTATAGTGGAAAATACAAAAGGAACTTATTCATTTAACTATAGTTAACTATCATGAGGCTTCTGATGTTTCTATTCAAATCTGGTCTGGTGATGGGAGATATAATGAAGACAGGTGAATCACGTGCAGACCAATACCGTCAAGTCCCAGGCCTAGTACAGAAGTACTACGTTGTGGACAAGGAGATGGACCGCGTTGGAGGCGTCTTCGTGTTTGACTCGCAGGAGAGTCTTGAGGCATTCAGAGATTCAGATTTAGCAAAGAGCACCGGTGACGCCTACAAATTCATTGGACCCCCTCACACAAGAGCGCTTGAAATAGCAAAGGTCCTTCGAGAATGATATTCGTCACGGATTCAGAAAGTCACGTATCGTGACTGAGATAAGGGAGTCTGACTGACAAGAAATCATGAGAATTAGAAAGATGGGGCATAAGCCGCCGGTTGTTGATATGTTGTGAGAGGAGATGAAATAGGATGACAGAGTTCCTAGATGCATGCTATGATGCTATCAAGAAACAAGAGACCTCGATATCAGAAACGATTGCCTCTGCAGATGAAAAGGATGCAGATATCCTCAAGGA
Organism: Candidatus Thorarchaeota archaeon; assembly: GCA_050124855.1. Classification (GTDB taxonomy): domain Archaea; phylum Asgardarchaeota; class Thorarchaeia; order Thorarchaeales; family Thorarchaeaceae; genus SMTZ1-83. The sequence goes on from JASFEL010000124.1 coordinate 3,601, forward strand.
CAAACGATTGATCGTATTAACAGGGTGTGGTGACTCCTATGCTGTTGCAGAGTATGGGAAATGGGCCTTCCTAAGAGTTGGACTCAATGCAATATCGATCTCACCAACTGAGATGTCCAAGGTCCAGTTAGACAAGGACTGCGTTGTTATTGGAGTGACCGCTTCAGGACGGAGTCTTGCAACAATAAGCAGTTTGGAGGTTGCCAAATCTGAGGAGGTAATGACCGTTGCACTTACCGACAATGAAAATGGGAAGGCATCAGTCCTTGCGGATCATGTCTGGGTGACTCGTTCTGGTATTGAATCGCATAACATCAGCCCCGCATCTATCACAACAACCGCAATGGTATATCTCCTGAAGCTAGCAGTAAGACATCAGGCAATGCCCCACAGTCGAATGTATAACGACTTGCAGAAGTTGAAAAATAACGGAAAGCAGCTACTGAACTGGGCAGAAAAGCTCGGAAAAAAGAGCTCGAAGGTCGGGATTCCTGATAAACCGCTGTATATGATAGCAGATGGGCCTAATTATGTGGCAGCTCAAATTGGGATGATGAAGTTCAATGAGTATGGAGTCATCCAGAGTAATGCCGCACTTTTGGAAGACTTTCAGCACCATTATGTCTTGACCATCAATCCTGGTGATTCTGCCTTCTTGGTGACTGACAGTCCAATTGAGGAGAAAGATGAAAGGTACTTCCAAGCCCTTACTGGCACCCTAAAGATGGCGGCATTCCATCTCTATACACCTGAAAATCTTGGAC
>JASFEL010000125.1:0-4354 GCA_050124855.1 Candidatus Thorarchaeota archaeon
AGCGGTAGATCTCCCCATTGAATAGAAACCCTGCTAGAAGACCTGTAAAAGTGCCCCGACCAAGGGGAATACTCGCAATAGAGGAGGTGAAGGACACTCCGTTCTCATCAAAATGGTTCGACTGCATCCAGATCCATGCACTCGGGAATTCACGACCCCAGTCCTTTTCGATATATCCGCGTCCATCGGAAAAGTCAATGTTTCGACCATCGATTGTCAAACTACCTTGAACCTCATGGTCAAAACCAAGAATCCCATGGAGGCACTGCAACCTAGGTACGAATCGAAAGGGACCCATTGCACCAGGACTAAACCTTCGGACTGGCCAAGAAATTATGTCCCCAAAACGAAGTTCTCCTTTTGCTGAACCATCATCATCTTCGAGGCAAAGAGTAATTCTCTTCAACGAGAACTTGTTCTCTCCTATGGAAACGTCGAAGTCCTGTGGAGAACTAGAGAACTCATCAATTGGAAACTTGTGATAATGTGAGCGAGAGTTCCGTGCATCAAGGACTTGGACAAAGGAATGACTGTCCTCTTGATTGGTACCGAAGGATACGCCTGGAATTACTGCAAGGGCATGCTCCTCACTTGAGTCAACCATCTTGTAGTACCATCCTTCGAAATGATGTGCCGCTCCAAACTTGACCTGTGGCATCTCTGGTTTCCATATTCTCCTCATGGAACAAGCTCCATACAGTTTAGAATAGTGAAGATGGTTTATTTACTGATTGAAATGGCAGTCAGCTTTGATTGTTTCTGGATCAAGTTCTTGATCCATCAGGTGACTCCTTCTTGACGACAGCCGGTGATACAACTACTCCAAAGGCAGATTCGATTCCCTCTCTGTGAATGTTGTTGTACGTACAGAATGGAATGATTCGTCCATCAGGAGTAGCATAGTTGATTGTGCAATGCCTTACGCGTTCCAAATCGATGTTCCATGGGTCTTGGAAATGCATCATTCCTAACATAATGACTTTATTCATGAAGGCTCTGAGTGAACTGTATGAACCACTTCTGAGGAAGGATGAAATCAACGGTTTCATGAAGCTCTTCTTTTTGACGTGTCTTAGGAATTTCAAAAGCTTGAATTTTGACCGAAGTCCAGGAAGTCTTTTTCCATCCGCATAGAGATTGCAGATCTCTTCAAGTGTGACTAATAGCTTCTCTAGGTCAACAACCTCGGTTATTGGGTAATATGTACCATCCTCTTGAATGAAAAGGAATGTTGCCATCCCGCATGCGAAGTGAGCGTGGAGTTCGAACAGATCGACCCCTCTGATTAGTCCAATTGCACGGCCAACACCCATCATGGAGGATATTGGATACCAATCACTATGCTTTATCCTTCCATTAGTCTGCTTCTCTATCAGATGCAATGCATCGGGGGTTGTTATTCGCATAGCCATTCGTTTCTCATGTTCAATTCTACCTGTGATAGAAACGGGTTGAAAATTAATACACCTTACAATATCTCGGTTATCAAGACCATATTGGATTATACCACCGAGTTCGTGATCATTTACGCCTTTCACGATGGTCGGTACCAGAATGACACCATCGAGGTTCGCGGCTTTAGCACTGTCTAATGCCTTGTTCTTGATTTCTCGGAGGTCCCTATTTCTAGCAATCATATAGGGCTCCTCAGAAACACCATCAAATTGCAGATATATTGTCTTTAGTCCAGCATCCACGAGATGCTGCATGTAATCTGGATTATTTGCGATGCGAATTCCGTTTGTTGCCACCATGATATGTCTGAAACCAAGTTCTTCTGCCCATTTGACATACTGCGGCAGGTTATCACTGAGTGTCGGTTCACCACCTGCAAACTGGACTGCTGGACAGGGAGCAGGGAGATTCCTTCTCAGGTTCTCCAGCATCTCAAGAACCTCATCTGGTTTAGGCTCATAGATGGATTCGGACTGCTCTGCGTTTGCAAAGCAGATAGGACAGGACAGGTTACATCGATTCGTGACATCTATCAGTCCTAGAGCAGTATGTGCTAAGTGATTGGTACATTGACCGCAGTCTTCGGGACATCCATGGATGGATTGAGTCCTGGGATTCTCTAATCCTATGGATTTGTACCAATAGCTCATAACTCTCTTGAACATGGCTGCATCTGACCAGTATAAATCCTCAAACTCTCCATGAAGGGAACACTCCTTCTTGAACAGAATCTGACCATTGTGCTCAAAGACAGTTGCATCAATGACTGTGACTGTTTCTTCCTCTAATAGACAGACAGGACAGATGGACTGGGTTGTATAAGGCAAATGCTTTGGTGGGTGCTTGATCATGCGAAAGCGGCTCATATCTCTAGTAGAACCCCTTTCAGGATGCTCATGCAGTTCTCGTTTTCTGTCCATCTAAGGCACCATAAGGGGATTGGAAAATGTAGGATATCTGATTAACAGGATTTACGTTTGCTATTTGAATATCACTTTGGCGGCTCTTTTCTGCGATGACAAAACAAGATGGGAAAGGGAGAAAGGGATAATGATTCTCAGTTCCAACCACCATAGGCTCTTCGAATTAGCAAGATAGACTACTCGATTGCAAACATCGCTTCAATGAGAGGGGTGGTTACTATCACCTCTCTATTCACATTAAAAGTGACAAGTACTCTTGCATAGATGAACCACGGCTCAAATGGAAATTCAACTCTAGTCTGGCTATTTTGATAGGACAGGGACACGCTTTCACCTGCAGCAATCGTGACATTCGAATCATATAGGAAACCGAATGTGTAGAACAACTCATTATCGGTATTATAGACACTCACCTTGACCGCATGGAAATCGGTGATGTCTTCGCTTCCTGTGTTTGTTATGTTCATCACCAATATCATTCTGAAAGTCATGGGGCCTTGATGTGGAATGGCACCTGTGGCATTTGCTGTGGCAGTTAGTGCGAGAGAGCCCGCATGGATTGTTTCGACTGGAAAAATGTCGTCTGGAGGGGTGTCGCTTGCTGAAACGGGAGGTATAGGATCAGGAGGGGGGATGCTTGTTTGGAGGTATCGGACTGAGAAAGAATAGAGGACAACTCCACTTATTACTACGATTAGACCTACTATAACAGCTTTGAAGTTTCTGCCTCTTTCTCTGCCGATCAAATGAATCTCCAATCTGTATAACCGCTATGGCTGATTTCAGTTTTCCCAAGAGAGCTGTTTCATAACAAGATGAAAAGAAGAATTCATTACAAAGGTCAGTTATGCAAATAAGGCAAATATCAACACTGATTCGCACGGACTGTTATGTTATCGTCGGGGATGATTGTCTTGATAAAAGGAAAAGGGACATCGCTGATTATCCTAGTCATTATTGGGCTTTTCGGATTCATGCCTAATGCACATCCGGGCATCTATGTGCCAAATGTGTCTGCGAGTGCTCCCGACTATTGGCCAACGACTGGATGGCTCACTTCGACACCTGAAGAACAGGGAATGAACTCCAGTCTTCTTGATGAGTTTGTGGATGCGATAGAAGAATTTTCTTTCTCTTTGCTTTCCTATCTGGTAATCAGAAATGGATACCTTATCCTTGAAGGCTATCCAGATCCAGACTACAATGAAAGCACGCTAAAACATGTATGGTCGGTCACAAAAAGCTTCACGTCTGCTCTTGTAGGAATGGCACTTGAGGCGGGAGATCTCACAAGTCGTGATGAGTTGGTTGTCGATTTCTTCCCAGACAGAACAATAGCTAATCTCGATGAGGACAAGCAATCCATAACAGTGGAGCATTTGCTTACAATGACAGCTGGATTCGAGTGGACCGATAGCACCGATTCTTTTGACATGATGGACAGTCCTGATTGGGTTCAATATGTGTTGGATAAACCAATGGCAGATGTACCCGGTGAAACGTTTAACTACAACGGTGGAGGCTCTCATCTTCTGTCCGCAATCGTCAACCGTACAACAGGAATTCCAACTCTGTCATATGCAGATACTCACTTGTTTCAACCACTTGGCATCTCGGATTATGAATGGATAATTGATCCACAAGGGGTTGCCTCTGGACATAGGGGTCTAAATATAACGCCTAGAGACATGGCGAAGTTTGGATTCCTCTATCTCAACAATGGTACATGGGATGGTGAACAGCTTGTGCCTTCGACATGGGTTTCTGCATCCACACAAGTGCAGGCTCCTGGGCAGAACTATGGTTTTCAATGGTGGATAGACTCATCATATGATGCCTATTATGCATTGGGGAGAGATGGTCAGATTATTTGGGTACAACCTGAGAACGACTTGATTGTAGTGTTCACTTCTAGTTCGGGAAATTATTTGTCGATGATACCGATGTACATTATTCCGGCGTTTCTTCCAGAACCG
>JASFEL010000126.1:0-4332 GCA_050124855.1 Candidatus Thorarchaeota archaeon
CTTGGACCTCTCCCCACGCTGTCTTGACAACATCCCTCACATATTGGCTTCTTTTATCGAACTGATTTGAGATATGCTCCTCGAGAAGATCAAATGTCCTCTTGCCTGACGGGATATGGTCCTTTAAAATGGCTCTAATGACATAATTCACTGCTTTTGCATACCTCTCGAATTCAATGTCAATCTTATCTTGCTTCTCCCGACTCAATGTGACACTAGTGAGTTTTAGAACCTCAAATTTGGAATCAGACATCATTTCCATGCGATTCGAGTGAACCCCTTCTCACCTAATCAATCTAACCGGACACATCATCTCACAGGCGCTGGGCGATGAACCCCGCCTCTCCAATACTTCGCTGAACTCCCTTCGTTGTGAATTCGAACGCGCCATAGCGTACCAAGATGTTCTCATAGAACACTGGCTCATTCTCCTTGAGTTCCTGAACAAAGCTTGTCTGGTCGACCTCAAACTTACCTGCAAGAGCCAATAATGCCCTCCCTATGTGGTCTACTGCCCGTCTCATCTCGAGTACCGCGAGCTCGTAGTCCCCGGTGAGAGTGCAATTCCTCGCGCCATGATATTCTCGTTGGGCTCTTGTCAGCAAATCTGTTGCATACTCGTCCACTGTCCCTTCACCAAAGCGCCCTTCTGCGATTCCAATCCATTCCTCAAGCTCTCCAAGAGTTTCCATGAGTTCCTCTTCCTCCATCCCCTTCAGCTTGAATGTACGGAGAAAGAGTGGGTACATCAATGGGTCCAAAAGACGAATTTCTGTGAGGACTTCTGATGGCTTCATGATTGAAAAGTAGTTATTCTTCATCACGATGACTCTGCCAAGATCAAAGAGCGCGCTACGCAAGTCATGAATTGCACTAATGATGTCTCCTGCTTCAGCGGCCTTCGCAGCATTGCTAAGAGCAAGTAAAGCGCTATCCTTCACGTTGTCGATAGCTTGTTCAGACCAGACAAACTCTGAGGCGAGTTTCTGCCACTTCTTGAGGGCTCCGCGCTTGTCATGAAGGACCTTCGCATTCCTAAGCATTGCGACAACTTGCGCTATACGCATTGCATCGCTGGTTTTCCCCGCAAGAACATCATCCATCTTTGATGGAGTGATAAAGGTCATGTCAACACGTATACCTTTGTGCTCAGCTAGAAGCGGCGCTGGAGACTCCACGTCATCCCAAATCACACCGATATTTAGATCTGAGTTGGTGGTGATTGTACCTCGTGCAAAGGAACCGTATACAAAAATGCCTTTCACATTGTCGTGCTTTTTCCACTCATCCACGGTGTCTTTCAGTGCTGCATTGAACTTCTTCTGTAGGTCGAACACGACGTGTCCTCCTCATGGTGTATTCTATATCAGGCTGGGTCACTATTTGAAAAGGCTTGTCAATAAAGATATCTAGTGGAAGTCTTCGCCCGAGGGAAATAATAGGAAGAGATGTCTGACCCAGAATCGGAGCTGCAGTTAGTGACTCGATTAGATGGACGTACAAATGACGCTCTCAGACCAGTAGAGATTAAACGTAAGTACCTGAAGTTTCCCGAAGGTTCAGTTCTAATCAGTTCAGGAGAGACTAAAGTGATATGCACAGCCACCGTGGAAGAGGGCGTTCCAGGTTGGCTCAATAACCAAGGGCAGGGGTGGGTCACAGCTGAATATGCTATGCTCCCAAGGGCAACAGAGGATCGCACTCATCGAAACAGGATGAGTGGCAGGGGTGCTGAGATTCAGAGGCTCATTGGCCGGTCTCTCCGTACTGCTGTTGATATGAAACGTTTAGGCGAGAACACCATTCGGATAGACTGCGACGTGATTCAAGCTGATGGAGGTACAAGAACTTCCGCAATAACCGGAGCATATGTGGCTCTTTGCGATGCGCTTCAATACATGATTGACATGGATATGATCTCAGAAACTCCACTACTTGGCCATGTTGCAGCGGTGAGCGTGGGTGTAGTGAAAGGAGAGCTTCTTCTTGACCTCTGCTATGTGGAGGATGCCCAAGCAGATGTTGACATGAACATAGTCATGCGCGATAATGAGTTCGTTGAGGTACAGGGCACAGGTGAGGGCGCAACTTTCGCGAGAGGGGACCTCGACAAACTGCTCGACCTTGCGTCCAAAGGCATTCGAGAACTGATGGAAATTCAAAAGAAAGCACTCTCTGGATAGATAGAAGCTATGCAGTCAATCCAAAAGATATCAGTCCCATATCTTGTATATCTCGTCAAGTTCTTCCATTGTGATGAAGAGCCTTCCAACACAGGACTCTTCAATCTCTTCTTCTATCCACCATGATTCGTCCTTTTCAGGATCTGTCCAAGGTGTCACCAATTCAGGGGCTCGGATGCGATATACAATCAGTAGTCCTGCTGCAATCTGAATTGGCATTGGACCAAAATAGGGGTAAACTCCTGCTCCGAGAACCATTGTAGGATCAAAGAGATACCCGATTAGAATCCATGTTTGTCCTTGAAAGTAGATGACAATGATTGGTATGACAAACGCGGTGAACGCCCATCTCAGGACACTGTCCTTGCTAGCTCTGTCCTGATAGTATCTCACAACTTTCACGGCAAAGATAACATTGCATAGGCCTAGAGGAAGTGTGGTCCAAAGGATGGCTGGATTGTAGAACGCAAATGGATAAAGAATCACATTCGGGAACTGAGGGCCAAAAGCCCAGAGAAGAGAGTATACGATGTCTGTGTCTGGGTATGCAAATGGGTAGTGAAGCACCCACCAACTGGGTACGATTCCATATGGCGTCATCAATGTGAAGACACCCATTATCGTAGTTACGACTCCCGGGCTCACTCCGTAGAGATCATTGTATATGCCTTCGGTAGTCATAGCATTCGAACCATCCTCAGTCTCAATCCAAGGGAACTATCAATGATAAAGGAGTCGTCGGCATGAGAGTTGTACTAGAAGATTGGGTCACTGGCAGTGCATCGGGCGTAAGCTTTATCTTGGATTGATGGGCAGATAGAGTGCTTTCGTCGAGTAGAGAAGGCGTTGTTTGGCGGCTATAGAAGGTCGCTATTTGCCGTTCTGGCGAACCTCGGCGTACAGCAAGCTTTAAAACGTCAGTCTTGACGGCTGACTGAGCGCACCCCACATACATAGTGGTGTGTGCGCGTGAGGTCCGGACTCCGTGGTTAGCATGGAGAAAGGCCCATCGGGACCAGACCGTAGGACGGAGTCATTCCCGATGGAGGACCGTCGATACAACAGGCTGGTGCTGTGCACCTCAAGGTCTTGTTGTGGAGATTGCAGAGGATGATGGCATACGTACACAAAATGTATGTTCGATTTTGATACACAACCTAAGATTAGGGTTACAAACGTAACTAACCGATGGTTACAACTCCTTGACAACAGGTAATACTGTGCCGGTCACAAGAGTAAGACTACAATATGCTGTACGGTTGCTGGTGGATGACTTGGTTGGTTAGCCGATGAAGGGCGTCACGAGCTGCGAAAAGCCTGGGGTAGGCGCATGAAGCCTTTGAGCCCAGGATCCCCGAATTGGACTTCCTGGTAGGGGCTAATACCCCCTATCATTCCAGTGTCACAACTGGAAGGGGAACGCTCGGAACTGAAGCATCTTAGTACGGGCAGGAAAAGAAAACAATAGTGATTCCGTGAGTAACAGCGAGCGAAAGCGGAAAAGGCCAAACCGAATCCCTGTGCGAAGAGTACAGGGGGATGTGGTGTGTGGGCTCTGAACTTATTGCCGACGTGTCTAAGCTGAAGTCGTCTGGAATGACGTGACACAGAGGGTGACATCCCCGTAGGCGTAAAACACGGGCATGTTCAGAGATCCCGAGTAGCGCGGGTTGGTTTTCTCGCGTGAAAGTCGCAAGTGCAATTTGCGAAGCCTAAATACTCAACCAAACCGATAGTAAACTATGTAGCGCGAGCGAAAGTTGAAAAGTGCCGCGGAAGCGGGGTGAAAAGCACCTGAAACCAGCAATCTATACAAAGGATGCCGACTAAAAGGGTAGATACTCGGGGAACGAAACAGAAGCAATTCTGCAGTAGGACTCGAGTGGACCGCGTCGGCGTCATCCGTCTTGAAACACGGGCCAGGGAGTTCATGGGCGTGGCGAGGATAAGGCGTTAAGCCGTAAACGAAGCGAAAGCGACAAGCCCGCAGCTGCTTGCAGTGAGGGGCGACGTGTGATAAGTGCGTGAAGTCACTCCCGTGACACGAGAAACCAGTCGATCTTGGCGTGGGCAGGGTGAAGCCGGGCGAAAGCTCGGTGGAGGCCCGAAAGGGTTCTGACGTGCAACTCGTTCCGTTGACCTGCGCGAA
>JASFEL010000127.1:0-4332 GCA_050124855.1 Candidatus Thorarchaeota archaeon
TGAGTAAGTCCAATGCCCTGAAGATTATCGAGGGGGACTATATCAGGGAATTCTGGAGGTGAGGAGAGCTTCGCACCATAATCGACTATTATACTCTCATCCTTATTCTCAAGATAGAAACCTGCGCGTCCAATCTCTCTGCAGGATCCAAGAAATGTAATCTGTGACATTTAATCTAACATCCATGACGTGCCGTGATGGTGTCAAGAAAAGGCTTACGCATTGTCCAGACCTACTATGGATGTTTCTGGAAATCACAGGGTTTGCCATTTCGCTCAGTGAATCGAAATCTATATCAGTTAGGCCCCAATACGTGCAATACCCTATACCTTAGCAAGCAGTAGCAGGTGGAGAGGCTTCGGGTGACAGCAAAGAAGACCGACGACAAGTCGGGCGATCAGAGTCATGGCGACTCGGTGATACTAGTAGGTAACAAGAATGTGATGTCCTACGTCCTAGCCTGCGTGACCTTATTCAATAAGGGTGCCAATGAAGTTGTAATCAAGGCGAGAGGGAGGCTAATCAGCCGGGCTGTTGATGTCGCCGAGATAACACGCCATAGGTTCATCTCTGAACTCAAGGTCAAGAGTATTGAAATTGATACAACTACCGTTCAGACTGACAAGGGAAGCGACTTGAACGTTTCGACCATTGATATTACACTCACCAAGTAATGTGCCCAGAGTAAGTTGTATTCCTCACCCAGAAGCCCAGTCATTGCTGCGGTTTTGTGTGGTGAAGACAAGAACATGAAGTTGCCAGTCTGTGTATTTGATATTGAGTCAGACATGCTGTGTACAAGTTGTCAGGAGAGATTCGATAGAGGCGACATAACGGATTTTGATATCGAGTTCTCTGCTTGGATTCTAAATAAGTCCAAGGAGTATTCAACAATAGAAGACCTGAAGCTTTCCAGAGCGATAAAAGCGGATAGCCGCCTGATTCTGATTGTTAAGAAGAGGAACAAGGAAGTCCTTCTTGCTGCGGAAGGGCTCATGAATGAGATGGCTGAGTCTTTTGGAGAAGTGATGATCTTCGAGGGCCCTATAAAGCTAAGAAAGATTGTGAGAAAGCTAATAGAACCTGCAATGGAAGTAGGTGTCAACAGTCTCTACCTCCCTGGCGGGACTAAGGAGAATATTGTGATGTTGAAAACTGAAGATCGGAATCGTATCGTGTATTCAAAAGAGGAGCTCAGAAAGATAGTCTCTGCCGTGGTGGGAGAATCCGTGCTATTTCAGTATCAAGATGAGCGAATTGAGAAGGAAGAGGCTTCTGGTGATGATGTTTTCGAAGAAAAGATGAGAGAGTTCGCTGGAAGGGGCCGCAGACATTGACTCAGACTCTATGGATTGGATCATTCTTCATTATCTCACGCATCACAACGGTTGCATAGGACCCCTTTCTCAACTGGAAATGTAAGACAACATTATTCTCCTCACATTCACCCGTAATCTCCTTCAGGATAATTGAGAGCAGATGAAATCCTCCAGCGGAATTAATCGCTTTGTGTTTAGGCTTTCGAAAGTCCAGAAATCGCACACCTTCCTCAAGCATCAGACTCCTTAGCATGTCAGTCTGATATGATGGGGGAGTTTTCGTCGAATATCCAGGGAGGGGAATTGAGAGGCCATATTCACCCATTTGGACAAGCCTAGCTCTCTCCTCGAGGTTCTTCTCTGTAACGAATAGCCAAGAGTCTCGACCTGAGTGTGCTTCATCTAGCTTGATTAGAAAATCCCCAGGAACAGGCTGGTCAAGAGGGAGAGCTGATTCTGCACGCTGGCTGATGAGGCGATTAAACAGGTATGACTGAAAAGCGTGAACAAAGATTGTGAGGACGCGTGATGGTATTCTTGAGATTGCACGCTCAAATTCGCCCGGTTTCTTCATTAGAAACTTCAAGACATCACGTTCATATCTCAGGTCTTGCGGAAAAGCCGCCATAATGCTCTCGTTTGGCGTAAAATCGTCTGCCAGTTTGCGCCGGGCATCAGTAAGTTCTTCAGACTCATATTCACTTGTGACTGAAAGCATGAGTCTAGCTGCTTCTTCAAAATCGTCTTTGACAAGTGCTTTCCCAACCAAGTGGGTAAAAGGGCGAGTTACACCAAATCTCTGAACACCGAAGTAATTCAGCAGAGGCTGTTTGGTCAGTGTTCTGACCGATTCCATAGATTGATCGCAGTCCACATCAATGTTCGAAAGACGAATTGTAAAACGGTTTCCCCACAGGTCTCCTATTTGTACAGGTTGTCGTACTGATTCCAGATTGCCAATCTGGATCCGTGATAGCTGTGCATTCGCAAGTAGTTCAGCCGATTTGAATGGCACTGACATTTGCTGTGCGGTTATGGCTCGCTTGTCTTTTAGACCAGCATATGTAACAAGATGTTGAGGTAAGCGAAGCTCTGCAGCAATGATTGTGGCAACATCTATGGTCGAAAGACCCATTTTCTGTACATCAAATCGAATGAACTTGGATTTCTCTTCAGGAATCTTCAGTTCGAGAGTCTCATCAGACCACTCTTGAATTGACACCAAACGCCTATCAGGAGTGATCTCTTCAACAATGAAGTCCTCAAAACGAACTTTTAGTTTCCCTCCTGCTCCAGGAGTACTCGTGCTGTAGAGCTCCATACCAATTGACGCCTCTAGAGGATGCGTCGTTTTCACGGACCCCTTTCCTCCCCTCAAAGTAATTTCAGATTGCCAGTTACTCTGTCAATCTTTTCTGCGGAGCCAGGACCCACCGCAATAACGGTAGTCGTGCCGGGAGGCAACTCAGTCATCCCTGCATCTCGGATTAGTGCAAATGGCACGCCCAAGTCTACAGCTAGCCTGCGGAGTTCCAAGAGTTCCTCCTCAGATGTCACCTTCACAACGACCTTCTTCTGTCCTTCATTAAACCAAGCCTTCCATACATGTTGGAGAGTAACACGGACCCTTTCCGAAGCACTGACCGCACCATGAGCAACTTGAACAGCGATTTTCCCCTTGCTCATTTCAAGGTCGGTTCTTACTGCTATAATCTGCTTGAACTTGAATTTCCGTAGACCCATGACAGATGCCTTCTGTTTACAGCGACATCTCATCCCTTGGAGAGAGATAAAAAGGGTGCCCTACGCTGTAGTATAGAAGATGAATCGTTCTCGATATGATGTGATTGTAATAGGTGGTGGTCCTTCAGGACTCATCTCAGCTCACCGGGTTGCAGCAGATGGTCATAGGGTCCTTGTATTGGAGGAACATGAAGCTATTGGAGTGCCGGATCACTGTGCGGGCCTTCTAAGTGTATCAGGGATAAATTCCCTAGGGCTGCAACCTCCAGATGACGTGATTCAGAATCATGTTGTAGGAGCCCGAATATTCTCACCATCAGGACATCATATCTACGTGGAGAGAGGGCAGCGCGAGGCACTTGTAATTGACAGAAGTAGGTTTGATCTCTGGTTGGCAAATCGAGCTATTGATGCAGGTGCTAGTATCAGGACTGAGGCCAGGGTGAGGCACATTCGGTGGAAGAATGGGAGGATAACCGGGGTCCAGACTGGTGATGGTGAATCAAATGACGCCTCCTCAACGATTGTCATTAACGCGGAGGGTTCACGATGCCAGATTTCCAAACAGGCAGGATTGCCTATGGTACCACGCTCCAGCAAATACCCTGCATTTCAGATTGAGGTCTCAGGTGCAGATGTTGACAATGACATAGTTGAGATGTATTATGGTCGTGCAACTGCACCAGGATTCTTTGCATGGATCATTCCACTAGGAGAGGGAAGAGCCAGGGTAGGTCTCGCATCGAAAAGTCTAGCCAAAAGGAGACTAATGGCTGCAATACAACATCATCCAGTAATGAGAAAACGGCTAAAGCATGCATCAATACAACGGACGCTAGGAGGCGTTGTGCTAGTTGGGATGCCCATTAAGAAGACTGTGAAGGACAATCTTCTCGTGGTTGGCGATGCTGCAGGAATGGTCAAACCAACGACTGGTGGGGGAGTCATTGTGGGAGGAATGGCTGCTAATGTGGCTGGCAGAATCGTTACAGATGCCTTGTCTAATCAGGAAGAGGGCAAAATAAAGCTCGATGCATATGAAGAAACATGGAGATCGCTCCTGATGAGAGAGTTAAGAACGATGTACGTGACTCAGAAACTTCTCTCGTCATTCTCGGATAAAGGACTGGACTCCCTGGTCAGAGATGCAGCACAATATGGTCTGATTGAAACGATTAGGCAAGAAGGAGACATGGACATGCAGAGAAGAGTCATTCTTCGCCTTCTCTCAAATCCTAAGACACTGATTGCTGGTCTAAAGGCAGCTAGA
>JASFEL010000128.1:0-4317 GCA_050124855.1 Candidatus Thorarchaeota archaeon
TAGATGAGCCACAACAATTTGCTTCTTCTTGAGACTGATGAAGTCACTCAAGTCAATGAGGCTTAGCTTACCTGGTTTGACGATGCTTCTGAGATTCGGAACGCCTTCTTTGCCGAACAGACCGGTCTCTTCTAGATTGACGAGCCATCCTGCAAGAGCCTCTCTTGTGTTCTTACTGATGGTTTCATCAGTTCTCACATAGTCAATGACATCACCAAGTGTATAGCCGTTCTTGGAGTTCTTGCGCATTATAGAAACCACCCGCCTTAGATCACGAACTTGAACGGCACTCATGTCTGCAACAAGAGATCCTATTGCTTCAGCTGCAAGGGATTGCACTGGAATCTGAAAGTGAGAGCCTCGAATATGTTCCACATCAACGTCAAGGTCCGGTATCCCCAACGTGTCACTTGTGAGGTTCTTCAGGTAAGTATATTCTCCATGCACATCAACAACAATCACAGCAAGCCTACCTTGCTTCTTGGAACGCGTTAACAGCTCTTCAAGAAGAACAGAGACAAAGTAAGACTTCCCCGCGCCACTCATAGCCAATATGGCAAGATGCTTAGAGAGAAGTCGATTAATAGATGGTTTGAACTCCAGATTATGATGAGCCAGATTACCCAGCATGAGGCCATCAGTGTCATCAAGGTTTAGAAAGGCTGTCAGCACTTCGCAGTCCGCCTTGCGTACTTGTGCTCCTGGGGATACTGCAAAGTATGGACGAACTGACCTGTTCTCTGACCATAGGCCAAGAACTTGGGCTCTAGCAATGGTATATTGCCAGCGGTCCGTTGGAAAGATTGAACGCAGAGGTTCACCTCTTGATTGGTATTCTCTTACAGCTTCGGCATGCTGGTAATAGCGATTGACTCTCACTAAATCTTGCACTCTAGCAATGACGATCTTATCATCATTTGAAACTGAAACGAATTCCCCGCGTCTTACTAGTAGCTCATGAGCTTCACCTTCAACCACAAATGAAAACTCCATGACATTAGGCGAATCCTGTTCACAAATGACTGTTCCAACCCTGGTGAGTGGTGGTATTTCGGACAAATCTCTAGCCTCCAAATGGGTTTCTCGAGCGTCTTCTATCTAGTGCAGTATAGGTAAGACCAGACAGCGCCATCAATCGGTCAACAATAAGTTGGGTTTCGTTGTTACTTATTCGAGCCCGTGCATCTGCTTCAAGTACTGGAGCGGGAATTCCGTACTCAGGATGTTGCCAAGAGAGGGGAAGAATAACTGAAAGAGCCTTATCTACTTGTGCAACTCCACTACTATCATCAACAAGAACCTCTATCCTAATAGGCAGGTCATCACGTGCAGTCTTCAAGTATGTAACCCAGATAGATGATGCCCATATCGAAAGATCGTCTGAGAGGGTATTTGTGCTTTGTATTAACTCAGCAGAATACTTGAATGCAAATGTTCGTTCACCTTCTTCTAGGAATGTATCAAGGATATCACAATCTCTGGAAAACTTGAGAAGCCAGCGATAGTCCACTCCCTGCATCATCTCGAAAACGCCAGGATTGCGGAGGATATGAGGAAGAATATCACCAAGAATGTTGACAATTCGCGTTGATCGACTGTCCTTCACTACTCCTACCAGGATTGTGCTCTTTTTTCTGGCCTTATGGTATAACTGTCTGTACAGTGCAATTACTTCTTGAAACTTCTCGTACGCAGCTGATCCAACGCTCGGGCGGTCTCGGGGATGATAGAATAGAGAACCATCTACGAGAACTATATCGACGTGGTATTCATCAAGGACGGACAGGGTGATTCTTAGTTCTGCAGCAATGCGTTCTAGTGATGCCAGTTGGTCAAGTTCTGGCCCTGGCAACGTGAGCATTACTGGCCTGATAACGGGTTCAGGAAAAGCACTTGGAAAGAAATCCACGCTTGGACCTTCTTCTGGCCCGAATTGAAAGACCACTGCTACGCCACGTGTAAGTATCAAATCAATTGATCTGAATCGTCTTCTTATTAGTCCGCCATCAACTCCTGCAATTCTTAACCCAGACAAATCTGTGGGCTCAATTTTCTTAGAAAACTGTGTTTCCACAGCATCTGCTGCAAGTGCAGGATATCTTCCCAGATTCAGCTCTCCCTTGATTTGAGATAGAGCTGAACCAAATCGTTTTCTTGTTTCTTCAACACGCTCTATTTCCTCGACCAAAATAGCAAGCATTGCGTCAAGGTTACGTTCCACTAAGCTTTCCCTCTCTGATTCTTGTGTTCTAGAGCTGCTCTAATAAGGCCCAAGTAGAGGGGGTGTGGGGAGTCAGGACGAGACTTGAACTCCGGATGGAATTGCACTCCTATCCAAAATGGATGATTGACCAATTCAATAGCATTAATTATCTCACCAGTAGTGTCATAGGCAGAAACGATTAATCCCTGTTCCTTCATCCTGTTGATGTATCTATCAATAAGATGGAATCTATGCCTGAACCTCTCTCTAGTGGTTGTTTTTCCGTAGATTGCGTGAAGCTTTGTTCCCTCTAGAATTGAAACCTCGTGCCCGCCTAGACGCATTGTCCCACCCTTATCATCTACAGTCTTTTGCTCATCCATTAAGTCTATGACAGGATAGAGGCTATCCGCATCTACTTCTGTAGTATGCGCCCCCTTCCAGTCCATCATTTTCCTCGCAAAAGCCACGGTTCCAAGCTGAGCACCATAGCAGATTCCTAGTAATGGAATCTCAAGATTAAAGGTCAGTGTAGCCGCACAAATCATGCCTTCTACGCCACGCTCGCCAAATCCAGGTGTTAGTAGTACTGCATCTACATCATGTAAGTCCTCATGGAGACTTCTTTCATCGCAACGCTCCTCGGTTTCAATCCATTTAATCATCACGTTAGCATCGCAAGCTGCTGCAGCATGAGATAGGGCTTCGTTGATGCTTTTGTAGGAATCACATAGTGTGGTATACTTCCCAGGCATTGCGATGACAAGACTCTCAGAAGGAGCTTCGAATTTCTTGACCATTTCACGCCATTTCTCAGCGTTAGATGGACGTTCCTCTAATCCTAGATGGGTAGTTAGAATACTCCCGAGATTTTGGTCCTCAAATGACAAGGGCAGTCGATAGATGACTGGTATATCAGGATTAGAAATGACACGACTCTCGGGAACGTTGCAGAAGAGGGCAATCTTACTTTCAGCTGAAGCTGGTAGTTCTTTTTCAGCTCGACAAATTATGATGTCTGGTTGGAGACCAAGACCTTGGAGTGTCCTGACGCTGTGTTGAGTTGGTTTCGTCTTGAACTCTCCAACAGATCCCATATAGGGAACAAGAGTCACATGTACCAGAGCAGCTCTTTCGCGGCCGACTTCGCTCACCATCTGCCGAACTGCTTCAAGAAAGGGCATTGCCTCGATATCCCCTGCAGTGCCTCCTATTTCCACTAGTAAGACGTCGGGCTTCTGCTCTTCCACAACTTTCCAGATTCGTTGTTTTATTCTGTTTGTGACGTGTGGGATTATCTGAACGGTCCTCCCTAGAAAACTCCCTTTTCGTTCTCCTAGAATCACTGAGATGTAAATCTGACCTGAAGTGATGTTTTGCGAAGGATGTACTTCCATCCCAGTAAACCGTTCGTATGTGCCAAAATCTAGATCTATCTCTGAAATTATGAATTCAAATCCTTCTGCGGGCCGGAAGATCCATGGTTGATCTGTGACAAATACCTCCCCATGCTCAACAGGGTTCAATGTTCCGGGGTCAATGTTAAGATAGGGATCGATTTTCATTATCCGGATATTATACCCCCGAAATTGGAAGAGCTTAGCAATTGATGCTGTTGTGACACCCTTTCCAATCCCAGAGAGTACACCCCCTGTTACAAAAACAAAGCGGGTCCGGTCTTGATTCTTGTTCAAGAATGATTCCTCATGTTCTTGAATCCGCTATCATCGTATTCTACGGCTCAAGACTAAGCGTCGCAGTCACATGATGTCGTATAAATCGTTCGCTAAAGATGTTGATTCTGCGCCTTTCTTGAGTGTCCTAAATGGGTTTTGTCAGAACACTTGCACGCATTGCATCTCGAAAGAGGTTTTGGAAGGCTTCAAGGATGTTGAGTCCATCCTTGGCAATGCTTCTGAACACAGGGACAGATCGCGGAAGCTTTAGACGCTCACGTATTTCATCTTCCTGAACAGCCCCAGGAAGGTCCTGTTTGTTGATGCAGACGATTATCGGCAGGGGTCTCTCCTCCTCTGCTACTAATGCTACCAGCTCATTCCAACTCGCCAGATTCTCCTGTAGCAGATGTTCCTGAGAATCAACCATGAATATGA
>JASFEL010000129.1:0-4270 GCA_050124855.1 Candidatus Thorarchaeota archaeon
GAAAAGTCCGAAGACTGATGCAGCGTGTCCTAGAACGTTATCCTTGGTCCACCGCAGTTGTGGAGCATGAGTCTAAATTGTGATGTAGCGCGACTATTTGCCTGCGAAAGTCTCAGATATGAGGTTCAAGAGTGATTCCTGATAAGTGGGGTCTACCTTTGACTGGACGTAGCGACACAACTCAATGAAGCGGTTAGTCCTGGCGTCTGCATCTTCTCCAGTACCAATGATCCTCTTTGCACTCTTGCTGATGTTTCTAGTCACAGATTTCGCTTTCTTATACTCACCCAATATCTTTTCAGCTTCCTGTTCAACCCTCTGAATTTGACTCTTGACTCGGATGTCAGCCAGGTCATCACTTCCAAGGGCTTTGACCATGTCCATAATAACATCAAGAATCCCATTATGCAATCCTGCTATCAAAGCCTCCACCTCATAAGCAGTGAACTTGACTACAGTCGAAGCATCACCTAATTGCCACTTTAAGTCGCTACTCCTGTTGACCGTGAGTTCTCTATCTCCAATGGCAATCTTCTCATCGAAGAATCTGCTATCAAGACTTCCCTGCACAGCAGTCTTCATGAGGGCGGCCTCAGCCAGCTTCAAGTCTATAGTCTGTCCACCATTCATGACTGCAATGCAATATCCCTGTTTTGGCTTTGTCTTCTTTACGTAGTCTGATGCAGGAGCAACTTCCACTGGGGGCAAATGTGTCAGCTTCTCAGCAAGTTCCCTGATTTCCGCTTCAGTGCATACGTATGTCTGTCTGTCTCCTGCGATTGATATTGTACCTTCCTCAGATCGCTCGAAATCAATCTTGTTTCCGCCCCCAACATCGGTTGTTTTGTGATAGGTCTGTTTATAGCTTCTAGCTGTCTGAGCGAGTTTCGTGAGCGCGGCTGCAATCATATGGGCCTCTCCGTATCCAAGAGTGATTTCAGCAGCACCATCTGTGCCGCGTCCAATCCCAACGGCTCCATCGGTTCGTATTTTGACGTACATCTCACCAATCACCACTTCTTCCTGTGACTAGAACGTAGAAAACTATTCCGGCATAATTCTGCTTCTTCTCATTGAGCCTTTATCTAGCACCTGACCAAGCCTGAGAGAGGTAAGTATCTATCGTGGTAATGCGAAAAACGGGACGGACCAGAAACGCAGAAGATACTTGACCTTCTGCATTCATAGATTAAATCTCGTCGTCCACTTCGAAGGCTATTCCACCAATTTCCTTAGTTTCGAAGCCAATGCCAATTTTGTGCGGTCCAGCTGGAAGAGGGTCTGCCTTTACATAAATCTCCACCTCAACTCCCACCTTGATCAGGAATGTGTTCGATTCCGTGACCTGTGCTGCTGACACTTCTGCGTCCGGGGTTTTGATTCGCATCGCATCAAGTGGATACTCGCTGCCATCTACTGTGACAGGTGCCAAAGAAGTCGCAGTTCCGTTTGATAGCGAGTTTTTAATCTTAAAGCTGAAGCCATCATCTTGGTTAGCGAGGCTATTCTTTACATACAGTCTCTTCAGGATGCTTGCAGGTATCTTCATTCTTTATTCATGCCTCCAATGAGGTTCTTGACCCAAACTTTTGGCTCAATCTTTTATAGGTTCCGAACAGTATCTAGAGCGACAGAATACTGCAGATTGCGCCTTAATATAATCAGTGGGATACTCTTCTGATTGTGGAGAATGATTCCACTAACCATCTCATCGATTCTGCGGATAATAAAGCATGCCACTGGATTGTTGAATTAATGACATCAACTGAAGACTCTCAGAGCTTGGTCCAATATCGGTGTGAAATCTGTAACGCTCCTTATCCACTGGGGGCCGATGACGTCATCTCAACTTGTCCCTATTGCGGTCACACATTTGTCGTGGACGGAGGCGAAATCAAAACACATCTACTCTTGAGCAATAGACTTGAGAAAGAAGGAGTGGAAGAGGTAGTTGCCGATTGGATACGATTCGCAGCCTCTAAGTCCGTCGGGAAGGGAGTTGCGAAGGACATCCAGCTAGGCGCGCCGAGTCTTCAATGGATTCCGATGTTCCGAGTGAAAGCATCTACTCAGACATATCATTTTGGAGCTGATCAAGAAGGATCGGGGGATAACAAGCGTTGGGTCAAAGTCGAAGGTAGAGATTCAGCCAAGATTACTGAGTGGGTACTGGCTAGGCGATATGCTGCCACCTTTGGCATCCAAGAGTTCATTGAATCTCTAGAAGACGAAGAAGCGAAGAATTTTGACATAAATCTCACAAGCAAAGCACCGGTACTAAACGCCGAGATTGCTGATACTGATGCATCTGTGCGTGCTAAACATCTAAAGTCAGAAAGAGACCGTGCCGAGCTCAATGAAAAGATGGAGAAACTATTTGATTACAGGCTAGACATGGAGACTGACGATTGCTCATATGTTCATGTCCCCTATTGGATGATCAGATACGAGTATCATGGAGGTACTTTCCGCGTTGCGGTGTCCGGAGCTAGCGGAAAGGTGGTACTTGGAGAGCTACCTGTTACAAAGACCTATCGTGTAAAGAAATGGTTCTCAAGCCTGTTCATGCTTGTTGCTGCTGCCCTCCTCATCCAAGGCACCCCCTATATCACATACGCCATCCTAATGGCCGACTCATCAGATGGAGAGGTCTTTCTTATCCCTGTTGTGATGTTCATATTGGGGATTATACTATGGGCTGGCTCTATCCAGGTGATGGGTTCAGTCCTAAAGTATGAGATAGAGCTCACTGCGGATGCTGAAGAGAGGGAAGAAGTATTCACTTTCGGTGATTCTTTGAAGGACATAGGAGGTCGATTCACATGAGCAAGATCCAATGTCCAAACTGTGATGGTCCGATTCAAGTGCCGCATCACGGAAGCACCGTTGTGTGTCCCTACTGTAGCACTACTGTCCAGGTGAAGACTGGCGAGATAATCAAAGAGAGCTATGTCATGAGGGTCCAATATAGTCTTGAGGATGCGTGGGGCAAGCTTCTGAATTGGGCTACAAAACAGCTAGGAGCGCCACAAAACCTTGAAGAGAAGTCCAAGGTTGTGGAGAGTGAGTTGGTATACTATCCATTCTGGGTTGTCGAGGTGGAGGCCGAAGGTGAATATGTGGGAACACAGAAGAAGCCCAATTGGGATGCAGGAGGGCGGTTTACTAGTCTCAGATGGGAAACTGTGGAAGAAACTGGTCCCATCGATATTGAGAAAGACATCTTCATTCCTGCTTCTGAGGATGTTCCGAAAGCACTACTTGATTATATCATCCCGACAAAGAGAAAGGAGTTCTTCAGTAAGGATCTGATTAGTGATGTGGCGGGCAAACTAAGACCTGTTCAAGTAGAGCGAGAGGCTGCCATAGATCAGGCAAAGAGAAGAATGTCAATAATGCTTCATGATGAGGCCATGAAAGAGGTAGACCATGTCAATAGAATGGATACAACACTCAGTGTTCCTGCAGTATTCTTGGTGTACTTGCCTATCTGGCACATCAAGTATGATTTCTCAATTAGGAAATACAATGCAATTGTAGATGGCGCTTCTGGTAGGGTTATCTCCTTGAAGTTTCCGCGAAAGATGGCATTTCGAGCAATGACTCTTTTTGGTGGTCTAATCCATCTCGGTGTTGGAGGTGGTCTTGGATTGCTTCTGGTGTACCTGGGTCTGACTCAGTTCGATGGGGTCTTCCCCACCGCCTTCGGAATCGTCTTTGGCCTTGGGTTCTTGGGTTTTGCCCTCCGCTTTCTCAAGACTGCATTCACACTCAGTGCGGAAGAGGAAGTAGCGGGATGAAGAATTATTGGATTTTTTAACGAGGCCTACATGCTTATCCCTCTCGGCAAAGATAATAAGCAGACTCATCTCGCCCTAGCATGGAACCAATTTCTATCTGAGGAGAACACTATTGCAGTTCGGTATCTTTGATAATTTCTTCGGTATCTTCTGGGAAATCTTTGGTGTCTTCACCTTACTCTTCATTCTAGTTCCGGTTATTTTCTGTGTAGGAATGGTATTTGTAATGAGAAACGCATGCAGAACCAGCTCTCAGATAACGCGTGGCTGGACAACAGAGGCACCATCGTTTGCAATTCCTGATAGGCATAGAGGTAGAAGGAGAACGGATGGTACTGAGGTTCGAACCGTACGCCTCCCAGAAAGGTGTCCTTCCTGTGGTGCATCACTTACTCACGAGGACATAGACTGGACCGGTCCTCTAGAAGCAAGATGCAACTACTGCGGCGGAACAGTGCGTGCCAATTTCG
>JASFEL010000130.1:0-4182 GCA_050124855.1 Candidatus Thorarchaeota archaeon
AAATTCCAGCCCCGTTGCTCATAATACTCATCAAGCATCTGTTCTAATTCCACCACCTGACCAGGCGATGGTCCCTTTGGTGCTCCTTCCTTTGTCAATCTATCAGGAAGTCGGTCGTCGCTTCGTGTGACGCCACGGGCAACGTTGAACAGTCGATTAAGATTCACAATTCGTTCTCCTATAGTCTGAAGTTCCTCACTAGTGAGATCCAGGCCGTTGTGGATTCTTAGTGCTTGTGCTACATCATCATAGTAGAATTCAGGAGGAATCTGCGTTCCATACTTACACAGGCCAACACTCTCGACCATTACCATGAAGTCCTCACATTCCTTCACCATAATTCCCTTGTATTTTGGATTCAGACGGTCGGCCATCTCAGGTAGATACTGCTCACCAAACCGCTCCTTGATCTCCTTGTCAAATCCCGCTTCATCAAGAACCGGGAATGCATAGAGATGGTCTGCCCCTCTAGCTGCTGTGACGGCAGCTAGTCCCATTGACTTTTGAGCACGCGGCTCTTGCCCAGCAATCTCTTGCTTCTTAACCGTCATAACGAATTTCTCAGTTCCACGGCCAATCCTCTCGGCTGCCCGGACACTACCTTCTGCGAGAATATCGCCAAAACCCTCACGCAGAGCTATCATCTCAGTGAGCTTGACAACTGTTTCATGATTACCCCAGGCGAAATCAATACCATCTGTGTCTTCAGACGTCAATAGTCCTTCATCCCATGCCTCCATCGCCCATGAGATTGTTGCACCAAGTGAGATTGTGTCCATGCCGTACATGTTGGCCAAGTGATGACTGAATAGAACTGACTCCAAGTTATCGTTTCCACATCGAGAGCCAAGAGAGGATTGTGATTCGAACTCAGGTGAGCCGCCAATGTACTTGTATGGCCCTTCTTTTACCCTCGTATATCTACCGCATCTCTGTAGACAGCTCCAGTCCGACCGAGGTTTCACTAAGTGTTTCTCCGTGATGGTATGCCCGCTTATTTTCTCAAAGCCCTCAAAGACACCCTGCCGCATGTTGTAGCTAGGCAGTCTCCCAATGTGATTCATTAATTCAACGAGATTGGTAGTTCCATACTTGGCTCGCTCTTTTGTGAATGGATTTGCTAGCATTCTCTCATAGAAGATATCCATCTGCTTGAGATAGTCCTTCGGATCCGCGACTTCTAGCTTTCCAGTGCCTCTGACAGAGATTGCTTTGAGTCCCTTAGATCCCATTACTGCCCCAAGTCCTGACCTGGCAGACGCACGGTCTCGGTCGTTCATTACAGCTGCGAATCGTACTTTGTTTTCTCCTGCTTGCCCTATGGAGAGTACTCTTGCTCGCTTGCTATGCTTCTCTCGAATCCAATCATCAGTCTCAAAGACGGATGTGCCCCATATATCGGAAGCATCCAGAAGCTCCACAGTGTCATTCTGGATGTGGAGATATACTGGATCTGATGATGCCCCAGTGAAGATGATGGCGTCATAACCTGCGAATTTTAACTCAGGTCCCCAGAATCCTGCTGCATGCGACTCTCCCCACACATCGGTGAGGGGTGATAATGCAGCCACTACATGACGCGAAGCCTGTGGAAACATCGATCCCGTAAGGAGTCCTGTGGCAATTCCAAGCACATTTTTGGGAGAAAGGGGGTCTATTCCAACAGGTATGTTGTCGTATAGAACCCGAGAGAGATAGCCCGCTCCGAGAAGATACTCCTTGACCATCTCCTCTTCAACTGGTCGCTTCTCTATCTCACCTTTTGTCAGGTCAATCCAGAGATTACTTCCTCCGATTCCCTTCATCATATCTCCTCCTTGTTGTATAGCTCGGTCTCATGTTTTTCGTACAGAGCTGAGAGTCTACTATCCGCATCTCTCTCGTTGAGTTCATTCTCAGTAGTAATCCATATCGCGTTCACAGGGCATCTGTCAACACATGCACCGCATTGGATGCATTTGATTGCCTTCCCAGTGTCTGGATGAAGTCTGATTGCATAATAGGGGCATGCCTTGACACACTCACCACTACCCGTACACTTCTTATTGTTCACAATTACAACGCCCTTTGAGGTTCGACTTATCGCCTCGTTTGGGCAGGCAGCTATGCATGGAGCGTCCTCACAGTTTCTACAAAAGAGAGGAAAATCAAGTCCTGGTTCTATCCTTACTGCTCTGACACGTGACCAGCTAGGGCCAATTACTTTCGAGTATCGCATGCTGCATACATTTACGCAAACCATGCATCCTGTGCAGACCTCTGGGTCTCCGAATACAAACTTCAGTTCAGTCATTTATCAGTCCTCAAATGGTGCTATACCTGTCATTGCTTGGAATCTTCCATGACCTGGCTCGACTAGTATTCTGTCCTCCTCATAAACTGGAGTTCCACGGACAACCGTCATTATTGGCGCTCCCTTCATCATCATGTTTTCGTAGAGTGTCCAGCCACACTTCGAGAACATCATCTCAGATGTCAGCTTCTCCTCTCTTGTAGGGTCAATTATCACGAAATCTGCATCAGCTCCAACAGCTAGGACGCCCTTTCTTGGATAGAGTCCGAACAATTTGGCTGGTTTGAGAGATGCTACATTCAAGAGCCGAGTGAATGATATCCTCCCCTTATTGATGCCTTCAGAGAGGAGCACTCTCAATATCATTTGAATCCCGTCAACACCCGCCCAAGCCTTACGGATATCATCATTACCTGCTTCCTTCATATCTATAGGGCATGGTGCATGGTCACTTACAGTCATATCGATTGTTCCACGGAGCAGCGCCGACCACAGGGCTGATCTATCTGTTCTCGATCTCAGTGGTGGATTCATTTTGCTTTTAGGTCCAAGTCGGTTCATTTCATCTCTATGATAGACTAGGTGATGAGGACACACCTCAGTAGTGACCATAGTCCCCTTTAGCTTACCCCGCTCTACCTCTGCCAATCCCTCTCGGGTGGTGATATGAGCAATATGAAGATGGCCACCTACCTGTTCTGCTATTGTCACAGCCTGTTTCACAGCGAGTTGCTCAGCGATATTGGGCCTAGCAAGTGAATGGCTTATTGGCGCATCCCACTCCCCATCCATCTCTCGAGCGAATTCGTCAAGTACACCTTGATTCTCTGCATGTAGGGTAATATGTCCACCAGACTCAGATGCAGAACTTAATGCTTGGATTAAAACACCATCACTCGTTGAGTACGGCTCACAGGTGAAGGCTTTGAAAGCTGCAATCCCCATCTCAACCATAGCTGGAATCATTGTGTAATTGTCAGAGTTCAACATACCTGCATAGAAGGTGAAATCCACAATCGACATGGACTCGCCTTGCGCCATCTTTTCTTCAACCGCCTGAGGCGAATCAATCTGATTCGTGAGTGGCATGTCAACCACAGTTGTGACGCCCCCAGCTGCCGCTGCACGTGAGCCTGTGGTAAAATCTTCATGGCTTAGCATAGCCGGGTCATGTAGATGAGCATGGCCGTCTATCAGGCCTGGCATCACGATCTTGCCTGCTGCATCAATAACGGTTGAAGCATCTGGAAGATGCTCATCGGTGGCAATAATGCAGATCTGACCTGCGTCTACACCAAGACCCCCTCTTGTTAGTCCAGACTCGAGCAATAGCTTGGCATTCTTGACCACAAGGTCTACCATCTCGAATATCCCCCTTGGCAACAATTGACTAGCCTAGCCTCCTCCCACTGGCGGGAAGAGAGCTACTGAATCACCATCTTGTAGTAGAGTATCGTAACCATCAAGGAGTTCGATACGTTTCCCATTGACCATGCACTGATAAAATCGTTTCAGTTCGTCTGTTTCCTCATCAATCACCGTTTCAATGAACCGTTTTCCGTATGATGTCTTGAGCTCCACAAGCAAGCTCTTGATATCATCGGCTTCAATCTCCACACTTCTTGTTCCGACTGCCTCCCGAACGGTTGCAAAGAATTTCACAGTGACTATAGCCAAGAGCTCCAACTCAGTTTCTCAACGTGGACTCTTCATTTTAACACTTATGAACGAGGATTATCATGTAACTGCAATGTTCACCAAATCGGCAATGATGCAGAGGAATTATTAGCTAGAATGTTGTTGTTCTAGCATTCGTTAGAGTGAAAGAGGTGTCTACAGAGGCAGAGCCGATGGAGATTGTGGTAATTGGTCATCTGAGCAGGGATCTC
>JASFEL010000131.1:0-4168 GCA_050124855.1 Candidatus Thorarchaeota archaeon
GGTTTTACCGGAAGATTCGGTTCAAGAATGACTGTAAGAGCTTCCCGCCCGACCTGAGGTGTGGTCAACAGTGTCACAAACGCTCTACCTATTGGGCCATTCTTTGAGCCCGATACCATACTCACCGAAACCTTCTCATTTGATCCTGATCCGTAACTAGTGCTCACATCATCTATATCCAAACCGATTTCACGGAGGATATCTTTGATTTCAATCAACTCAGGTGCAGGAGGGTCTCGAGATTCAATCACTCCCAGTTTCTCAAGTTCTAGCCGAATTTCCTCTTTGAGTTCTAGTGTCAAAGTCCCACCTGTGTCAAGGGGAATCCTACTTCGTCCTGCTTTGATGCCAATCATCTTTAATGCGGCTTTGACTGGGGGCCCTCCTCCATTCCTTGTAACTATCCTAGCAAGAGTCTGCGCTTCCTGTTGCAGCTGAGCTGCTCTCTTATAATCGCCAGCCTTTAAATGCTCGATAATATTCAGCCAGATATCCGGGATGATATTTGCAGAGGCCATAATTGCAGCACTCGCTCCAGCAGCAATAGCTGAAAGAAAGCACTCGTCATGTCCAATGAGGACTGGAATTATGCCCTTCAACTTCTGGATTAGTTCAACAGTATGTCCAATATTCC
Organism: Candidatus Thorarchaeota archaeon; assembly: GCA_050124855.1. Classification (GTDB taxonomy): domain Archaea; phylum Asgardarchaeota; class Thorarchaeia; order Thorarchaeales; family Thorarchaeaceae; genus SMTZ1-83. The sequence goes on from JASFEL010000131.1 coordinate 635, forward strand.
CACCGCTATCTTTGATTCCCACAACATTATCGAGCTCGGCTAAGTCTTCTACTACGTTTGAGTTCAGGATCCCTAGAGTGCATTGAGGAATATTGTACAAGATTATTGGCAAATCTGCTTTTCGTGCAACTTCAGCATAATGATCGTAATATCCCTTGTCTGCAGGCCTCAGGTAGTAGGGAGATATAATCAGTGCTGCATCGCAACCAATATCAGCTGCATACTGAGTGAGTGAAACAGTTGCCCTAGTGCTATTTTGACCAGTACCCGCGATAATGGGAACTCTTCCATCAACATACTCAATAGCAAGCTTGAGAAGTTTCTTACGCTCCTCTGTTCTCAGATATGAGAACTCCCCGGTTGTCCCAGCTGGTACGACTCCGGTCACTCCTTTTCCGATGGTAAAGTCAATCACCTGTTTGAATCCTTCTTCAAGGATGTCCCCATCCTTGGTGAATGGTGTGACCAGAGCAGGCATTACTCCTTTTGGAACGAATCTCTTACCCAACAGTTTCACCCTTGAATAGTGCGTGGCTGGCATCTCGCATATAAACTAGGGGTTGCAAACTGTAGCTTATATCACAAAGGAGACCTAGGCTCCCAGGAGGATGATGGGGGTCTGATAATAATTGGTGTCAACAATAAGGCTAGTAATGCAACTAGCGGAATAGGAGTGAAAGTGATTAGAGGTCCACTGCTGGTGAGGTATCCAATGATAATAAAATACCCAAACTGTATTAAAAGCAAGATGAATACGACAATTGCATATCCCAGCCTAGTCAAATCCTCCCTAACTATTGAGGAGAACGTCACGCCTGATACTATAAGTCCCATTCCCCAAAAGGGGAGGTAATCGATAGTGAGCCCAAGAGGAAACTCAAAGAAAAAGGAGCCTCCGGAATGTGACACGAATGACCAAATCGGCGCCACGATTCGGACACTTGTTCCACCAAGTAGGCTCTGTTCTATTATGAAATATGGTGCGAGCAGAGTCATAGTTATTAGAAACAAGGTAATTTTCCGCGGAAATCCCGGACTCATTATCCAAACCGTGTATTGACATGGATTTTCAGGATAATAACATTCGTTTCTTGCCAGAAGGGAAATTGCACATGATTTATGGCTAGGTGTAGCTATGAAGAATGCATGACAGAGTACATTTTGGCGATCACTACATGTCCAAATAGCGACGCTACCGCTCTGGCAAAACGGCTCGTGGAGGCGAGGGTGTGTGCTTGTGTGAATATTGTCCCTTCAATTAGGAGTATCTACAGGTGGAAGGGCAAGGTCGTGGATGATGAAGAGAGCATTCTTTTCATCAAGACTGAACGTGCATTTCAGGAAAGCCTCTGGAATGAGATTAGAGCGCATCACTCCTATGATGTACCTGAGTTTGTTAGCATCCCAATTCAAGGAGGCTCTCAGGACTACTTGAGGTGGATAACAGAGAACATCACAGGTTAGCTCTATGCGAAATCAACCCTGCGGGCTGCATATTCCAATGATTCATTGAAATACTTACGGATAATGCGAGCAATAGCAGGGCCAACTATGTAATTGATATCACCTGGCATGAGTTTCTTCAGATTTGTCTTTCCTGTTATCTTTCCATTCCTGCGTAAAGCCCTTATCTCCCGATCTACAATTGATCTTGCTTCTGTGAGAGTCATCGGCTTGGCCGTGGACCCGATGAGACCTTGCTTAATGTCTGTGATAGACCTCATCACAAACACAGCCAAGTTCTCAGTGTCGTTAGCAGGAATCATGTTGGTGGCTTTATGGGTCTTGCATATGTTGTCAGACGGTGTTTCACCACAAACTGAGCATATCTTCCTACCTCTACTGGTGCGGATATAGTATGACAATAGATTCGCGCATTTCGAATCATCATTAGCGTTCCATTCAAGGCCTTTGACGCCCACCCTCCCAATAGCTCTAAACACGGTCTGACTCTTTGTGTATATCCATGTCAGAACATCAAGTGATGCTTTCTTGCTGTCAGCTACCTTCTGCTCCTCAAGTTTGGCTTCAAGCACCAATTCCTCCTTGGCAAGCTTCTTCCGACGTTCGGTTCTCAAGAATCGATGCATGACGTCATATGCAATTGCATAGTTATCAAAGTCCAACTGGTCAGTCACGAGTTCAGTATCAATGACTCCTTCAAAGACTGGGCTTGGAGTGCTATCAAGCACAGTCTTGGCAGCAGTCATGTCTTTGTTTGATAGCCGAGCATGCATCCACGAAGTGATGTCTGGGGCTTTCAAGTCGGGATAGACTATCTTTAGCTCGTAGATTCTCTGAGATGCCAAATCGATGAGGATTTCTTCCCGAAGGGCCTGAAGGTCGGTTTCAGGGCTCTCATAGATACTCTTGAGAAGTGCCTTGATACGTAGGAGGTCCTGCTTGGAACGGATATAGGTTTCAACCACGCGTGAGAGGTTTGTGAGGATTCCTGAAGTGAGATGCCAGACTAGGTCAAATCGAAGTGCTGCGATTGTTTCACCATGACGACGGTGTCGAACTATGTCAGAAGATGATGATACGCCAATAGAACTGAGCGCGCCCTGCTTGACTTTTTCTCGAGCCTCAAGTAATCGCTTGACATCTTCTGAGGAAGGAACTCGAGTCTTTTGCTTAAGAGCCTCCAGAACCTTGACCTCGAAGCCAATCAGTGAGTCGCGGTCTTTAGCCAACGTTTCAACGGTGAACTTCTCGAGCTCTGATGCCCTGAGACCTTGCGCTTTCAGTGCACCCTTGACAGGTCGTTCCAAAATGTTTTCGAGCTTGTCTATAGCTTTGAGTGATCGTTCCAAGTAATCCATTTCTACCTCGCTTACAGCAGGACCTGCGGTCTCTGTTTTGTCGGATTCATCTTCATCTGCAATTCGAAATCCCTTGACCAAATCAGTTGGATCTGACAAACCCTTACGCCTTAGAGCTGCGGCTATGTCGGTCGAGGGTATCTGTAGGAGATGAGAGAGCAAGTCGAATGCCCCTGCGGGATTCACTTCAATAGCTGCAGCTACCTCTTCCGACACCTTGTTGACAAGCTGCTTTTCATATTCATCCAGTGTTGTATTGCCTGCCAATTGCGCCTCAACTGCAGTTAGAAAATTCAGACGTATCTCCTGAGCACGCTTAATACTAGCTAGATGATCAGCAGGTCTGCAATATCTATTTGCCACGTCTTTTGCGATATCACCCATTGTGGCAGGATACAACATTGAATCCACGATGTGCGAATTAGCATACCGCAGCTCGCCCCATATTCGCTTTAGACCCTCCTTTAGAACAGTAATCTCTATGACTTCGGCATCATGCTCACGAAGAACCTCTTCTCGAAGAGACATGGATGTTTCCTTCAGTCCGGAAGCCTTGGAATAGAGGTCTTCTCTCAGCTTCACATCAAATTCCGAAAGCTGATTGAGTAAGTCGATATCATGATTTTGAGAGAATTCACTTGGAATCATTCCAAGATGTTCCTTTAGTAGGTCCTCTGTTCTTGCCAAGGTTTCGTCATCTGCGGGGTTTCTA
>JASFEL010000132.1:0-4159 GCA_050124855.1 Candidatus Thorarchaeota archaeon
TGAGTTCAATGCCCTTCTTCTTCATATCGCCAAAGCCCTTCTTTGCGAGCTTTACGGCATCCTTCTCCTCTTCATCTCCCCAGAAGGGTACATTGGAACGTTCAGCTAGTTGTTTTAGCTGGCTATGGGCACCAGGCCGGAAGTTATCAGCGCAGATCACGCCAGTCTTTATCCCTCTCTTCTGGTAGTATCGTGCAAGTTTGCCTATTGTGGTAGTCTTTCCAGAACCCTGTATCCCAACCATCATGACAAGATTCGGCTTGCCAGGATTGACAGTCAATGGAACAGCCTTTTCTCCCAAGTAATGTGCTAGGGTATCCCAGACTACCTTGATTATGTGCTCTCGGCGGGAGATTCCTCTAGGGAGGGACTCGTCAAGTGCTTGCTCCTCAACTCTCTGTGTTATTGCCATAACAAGCGAAACATCAACGTCAGCAACGAGAAGTGCGCGTTGTATGTCTTTTGCAAGCTCCTTTACAAGCTCTTCATCTATGATGCTAGCACCAAACAGTTTCTTCAGCGCTGAGTTCAGCGCCTTTCCAAGACTTTCCAGGACCAAAGCGTGTCACCGTGTTATCGAAAAGCAGTCCCGTCGTTCTCCATATCAACCTTCGCTTTCAACATTGGCGCCTATTCGCCCAAAAAGATGGGAAAGGATAAAACCGCCTAGGTGTCCCCTACTCTCCCAGTGGAAACAGATGAGTGAGAGGAAAAAGGTCGAAGGCATTCGAGTTGTCAAAATATCTGATGGAACAGTGATTGATCACATCACAGCGGGGCATGCTCTTCAAGTACTACAGATCCTTGGAATAACGGGGAAGGAGGACTACGTCATTACCCTTGCAATGAACATCAGCAGCTCCAAGACTGGGCAAAAGGACATTGTAAAGCTGGAGCATAGATTCCTTGAGGACCATGAAGTAGCTCGAGTTGCTCTAGTGGCTCCTGATGCGACTCTGAATCTCATAGAGAATGGCAAAGTAACCAAGAAGACCCGCATCCAGTTGCCTGATATGATAGATGATGTAATCACTTGTCCAAACCAGCGCTGTGTGACAAACAAGGAGAGAGAACCAGTGACGCCAAAGTTTCATGTTATTTCGAAAGATCCCGTTTCTCTCAAATGCCATTATTGTTGGACAATGGTTGATGAAACAGATATCGTTGCTCAGTTTACAGAAACGAAATGATGCATTGCTGGTCACAATGTCGAATGAAAACCTTAATTATCCCGACATTTGTTGCAGCCCATTAGCAGAATAACTACTTCAACCCCGAAATAGCGAAAACGGCGTGAAGCAACGAATGGTCGGCAACAAGATTGTAGTGATTGGAGACAGGGACACTGTCACTGGTTTTCAGATGGTTGGAGCTAGAGAATGGGCCATTCCCACTACTCCCGAAGAAACACGAAGTGTGCTGACCAGATACTTCAGAGACCCCGACACTGGTCTCATAGTCATCACAGAACCCCTCGCCAAACCCATAGAATCTACATTGATGGAGCTCTCCGAGGCACCCGTCCCGGTCATCCTATTGATACCAGACAGACAGGGTTCCACAGGTGCATATGAGGACGTCCTACGAGAACTGATCCGGAGAGCCGTTGGTATCGAAATTACAGTCTAACTTTGCAATGATGGAGCTAATGAAGATGAGCCATGACACTGGAAGAATTGAGAGCATTGCTGGACCCGTCGTGAGATGTGCAGGCCTCCCCTCCGTACGTATGTATGAAGTCGTACGTGTGGGAGAGCAACAGCTCATCGGAGAGGTCATCGAAGTGGGTGAAGGCACTTGCACAGTACAGGTCTATGAGGAAACATCCGGGGTAGCTCCTGGCGAGCCGGTCAAGGCTACTGGTGACTCTCTTTCTGTGGAATTGGGGCCTGGTCTTCTAGGCGCTATTTATGATGGAATTCAGCGTCCTCTTCCAGAGCTCCGTGAAATGTCAGGTGACTTCATCTCCAGAGGTCTAACAGTAGAGGGAATTGATAAAGAGAAGAAGTGGGAATTCAAGCCACTAGTCAAAGTTGGCGATCAGGTCGAGCCCGGCGATGTTATCGGAGAGGTCCCTGAAACGCAGATCATCACATCAAAGATTCTAGTTCCTCTAGGTGTGAAAGGAGAAGTTGTCGAGATAGTATCACCAGGCGATTACTCGGTTGTAGAAACAATCTGTAAAGTAAAGGACAGTTATGGTGATGTCCATGATGTCGTAATGCTCCAACGGACTCCTGTTAGGATTGGACGACCCTTCAAGGACCGTGTCCCTATGGACACACCTCTGGTCACAGGACAGAGAGTCATTGATACCTTTATGCCTCAGGCCAAGGGTGGCACTGGGGCCATCCCTGGAGGCTTTGGAACGGGTAAGACCGTCACACTCCATCAGTTTGCTAAGTGGGCTGATGCCCAAGTAGTAGTCTATGTTGGATGCGGTGAACGTGGAAACGAGATGACAGAGGCTCTTGAAGAATGGCCGCATCTCAAAGATCCTAAGAGTGGGCGTCCCCTGATGGAGCGCACAGTGCTTATTGCCAACACCTCAAACATGCCAGTCGCAGCACGTGAGGCTTCAATCTATGTAGCGGTTACATTGGCGGAATACTTCAGAGACCAAGGTTATGATGTCGCTCTTATGGCGGATTCGACCTCACGTTGGGCAGAGGCTCTTCGAGAGATATCCGGTCGACTTGGCCAGCTACCCTCTGAGGAGGGCTATCCCGCATACCTCGGTTCTCGACTTGCCCAGTTCTACGAGAGGGGCGGACGTGTGAAAACGCTCGGTTCTGATGAACGTCTGGGTTCAATCACAATCTGTGGTGCTGTATCACCGCCTGGAGGCGACTTCTCAGAGCCAGTCACACAAGCGACACTGAGGATCGTGAAGGTATTCTGGGCCTTGGATAAGGACTTGGCTGCACGAAGATTCTTCCCCGCAATTAACTCACTGACAAGCTATTCTCTATATCACAATACACTGGAAGAGTGGCACAAGGAGAATCTTGGTGCTGATTGGCCTGACCTGGTTACTGAGGCAATGGCCCTACTGCAAAAGGATCAAGAACTTCGTGAGATTGTACAGCTTGTCGGACCAGATGCTCTCCCAGAGTCAGAACGTGCAACTCTAGAGGCTGCTAGGATGATTAAGGAGGACTTCCTCACACAAAGTGCTCTGCACGAAATCGACACTTACTGTCCACCCGGAAAGACCTATCGCATGCTTCGGGTCATCATCAATTTCGCTCGTAAGATGGCTGAGGCTGTTAGTGTAGGTGTTCAGGTCAGGAGAATTCTCGAGTTCAGTGTTCTTGATAACATCGCACGAATGAAAATTTCACCTTGGGATACTTACGATTCAACACTGGATGCAATTGAGAAGAAGATGGAGCGCGAGTTTCAAAACCTGTACCAAGAAATGTCTGATTCCGGAATGATGATATCTGATATCGCAGAATAGAGCTTCCTGAACGCGAACTGCTCCAAGGCATAGTGGAATTTATCGGGAGCGAGTACCACCAATGACAAGAGATGACTCGCCAAAAGGAATTGGACCGACTCCATGAAGAGATAGCGACATGTGAGAAATGTCGCTTGCACATATCCCGCTTGAATCCAGTTCCTGGAGAAGGTCCAGTAGATGCAAAATTAATGTTGGTTGGTGAAGCCCCGGGAGCTAGAGAGGATGAGTCAGGCCGTCCATTTGTCGGACGGTCAGGTGCGCTTCTTACTACACTGCTCTCAGGTATTGGTCTCTCTAGGAGTGATGTCTTTATCACATCGATCCTGAAGTCGCGGCCGCCAAAAAATCGAAATCCATCTCGGCGTGAGATAGAAGCCTGCAGACCTTATCTTGAACGCCAAATAGAGATTATCAATCCGCAGATTGTTGCGCTTCTTGGTGGTGTTGCGGTATCATCTATGATTGGTCCTTGGACGATAGCTCAATCTCATGGAAGATTCTACGAAGGTGGTGAACACACATTCTTCATCACTTATCACCCCGCAGCTGCACTCAGGTTTCCTAAGTTCAGAGATGTGATGAAAGCAGATTTCGAGTTATTGAAGCAGGAGCTCAAATGAGTGGCGGTTAAATGCTGTGCGCTTGACAACTTTCTGTGGAGCAAATGGTCCCACCAATTCTCTCAATGATGGT
>JASFEL010000133.1:0-4154 GCA_050124855.1 Candidatus Thorarchaeota archaeon
CGGTGCAATGGATGACGAAGATGCTGCACGAGCTCAGGAAATCGCACCGGATATGCTTTTCAAGAGGATTGACTCCGACCATGTAATTCATTCCCATAATCCAGACCTTTTTGTGAAAGAAGTCGAAGAGTTTGCAGAAACTACGCAGGAAATGCAACATATCTAAGAAAGACGTGCGTCACTACAATAGCCGCGGCTATGAGCAATCCGACTATTGCCCTTCTCTTTGAGGAACCAGGACTTTTTGCCCTAAACATGGTCAGCATTTGTACTAGTACCATACCTACTATAGGAATAAACAACCATATCATTGCATCAATATTCTGCATTCTGAAGCACCACGCTATCACTAAATCTCTCTTGTTAGCCTATAGTGCCTGAGTTCGACGTCACTTTTTGCATCAACAGCAATGCGAGCAGTGGTGGACTGCAAGTTGGCTATGGATACTTCGTATCGGGAATCTAGCAGACTTTCATGTCGCGAGTTCTAGCCTTCGTTTCATTAGAAAAACGATTACCAAGGCAATTGCCATAATGCCTGATGTTAGTACGACAGTTAGTAGAATAGTGGATGGAGCCAATTTCAAAGTAACAATAATTGCTGATGACGCTTGATTGTCAAATAAGTCACATACGACTAACATCACCTCCCAATTTCCAGGAGTTCGTAGATTTAATGCATAGGCAATAGCGTTTCCATTCCATGGCCCTTGAAATTTGAGTGAGTCATTGATGTAAATTTTGTAATTCCAAGGAGTCATGTCATAGACGTTCCATTCAAGCTCGTAGGGAGTCTGATTTGTCCATATCTCGATATTTCCAGGGTGTGTAATCAAAGGACTCTCATCATCTGATCCTTGCTCATTGTAGTTCAGAGCAACGGCGGCGTCAATATAGACTGTTTCAGAGCTGCGCATTTCTAATCGAATGTATCTAACAGAATTGTACTCAACTACTGACAAATCGAAGCTGTGTGTTCCTGAAACAACTCCTAGACTTATGAATGGTTGATCCAAATCTGGTGAAACCGATACTGAATAATTACCGCCACTCGCTCGGATTTCGAAGTCGATTCCTGCCTCATTGAGTATCTCCTCATTTTCACCCATATCTAGTGTCATGTATCCTGGGCCGTAGTCTTCGAACAGACTCGCATACTCATTATCCGGTACCCCAATGACATTCTCCCCGCTGGAATACCAAGAAGATCTAGTGGGGACGACAGAGTCAACATATGCATCGCCAAAGTCGACAAACACTGTCAACCAGATTGTGCTTGATACAGTGTGCGAATCATCCTTGACAGCAAGAGTGATGTTATAGGTTCCCAGACGCCAGCTATCAGCCTGCCAGTCCTTGATTTGCAGGGTGATTGTAGGTTCTCCCTTTGCATCTTCCTTCAACACAGTTCCATTTCTGTATATCATCCACTGATTTCCACCATGAACCTCCCAATCGTATCGCTCAGTTTCCTTTGCCCATTCTATGATGTCAGAATCTGGTGCCTCAGTCAGCACAGGCGGACTAGGTGGAATGATATCCAACCAAGTAGTGGAAGAGACCACGTTAGAGGCAACATCTTGGAGAACCATCGTGATGTTGTATACGCCCTCGTCAATATCAGCGACAGTCCAATCTATTATATGATTGCCGCCATCCCAACCACCAGATTGATTGAGTTCTCCATTTCGAAAGAGAGACCATTGAGTTGGAGAATGATCAAAGACTGTCCAGCTCATTGTCGTAGTTGAATTCCAGTCTATTGTAGTATCACCAGGTGTATTGATGAATTCAGGAGCCGCGGATGGGTTCACTGTGACCCAAAAGGAATCGGTATAGACTATTCCAGAGGCGTTAGTAAATTCAAGGATGACATTATAGCGGCCAATTGAAAGGCTATTCAAGTTCAATAGTACGTCTGATCCATTCCACGGTCCATGTTGGAGGACGGTACCATTTGCTGACAATTCATATGAAACCGAATATGATGTGACGCCACTCCATCTGATTGTGGAATTTGATGCACCGGTTTCAGTGAACAAGGGACCAGTTCGTTCAACATGAAATGTTTGTACACTTACATTTACTGTATCAGAGGTGCTGTGACCCGCTTCATCACTGATGACTAAGGTGACATTGTGGTACCCAACATCAAGAGATCCGATATTCAAGCTCATGTTTGTGGGGCGCCAGTATTTATCATAATCAATAGTTCCAGTATCTGAGAGAAAGTCATCTACATACAAGTCGTAGGTGCCGTGCATAGTCCGTTTTGGCCTGAAATTGTACCATGCCTGCCACGAAAGGTCGAGGTCGGTTCCATAGCTGATCAAAACATCTTCCGGTGAAGAAATAATGGGGGAAAATCGGACTCTCTCCATCCTATACACACCATAGATGATGTCGTCCTTGTTTCTGAATGACATCTCCCAAACAATCTCGCCATCATCGTTCACCTCGACAAGACGTGCACCATAGGGGCTTGCCGATCTTCCTTCAGCACCGAATGTGCCTAATCTGTTGCCATTGGCTAATCGGTCAGCATCACCCCACCATCCTGAAAAATAGCTCAGATCGCCAGTCCAGGCCCAGACCTCACGTGCAGTCATGGTCTCCTCATCAATCTCGATCTCGAGAATTCTTGACCTCATGGAGTATTCTTTGGTCTGATTGTGAAGATCATTATCAAAGAGAATGAAACGATTATCATCAATCTGCTCAACGGAGTGAGCATGATAGAACAGATTCGTCCGCTCACGACCAGACCTATCAACCAGTGTAAAATCTCCATATTCTCCAAGAGCCCAAATGATTTCTCCAGTGGCATGATCAATCTTGTAGAATGTGTTTACATTGCGCACATTCAGCAAAATGCTGTCTTCGTCAGCATTGTAGAAGACAGAGTTACTGTGTGTAACATCATTGTACTCCTTCTTATGGTCTTGATATGGACACCATTGCGTATAATCAATAAACTCCCTAACATCCAGACTCCATATCAGAGAACCATTCAGAGCATATTCACGAATCTCGTCAAATCGGTAATCTTCACCCCCAATCTCTTGACGTGTGAGATTAAGAGTGAAAATTGTATTGTCGTTTGGATTATACTCATATTCGTGATGTCCTTTAGAATCGTAATACTGATACTTGTCAGTTTCCATGTTCCAAAGCACCGCACCACTTTGGCTGCCACCAAGTATGGTTGTGGAGTTAATCATCTCAACAGGTTTGAAGATAGCTGAATTCTCAAGGATCAGATTGCCATCCATATCAAAGATGACTAGTGAGTTGTTTATTCGGTCGTTGCGTTTGCTGGCATTGATTGCATGCAGGTTGAATAGATTATAGCCATCAAGATATCCCTCTCTCTTTGTAATATCGAAGGATATGCCACCATAGAGAGAGCTTGAGAGTCTAGACCTCGATATATCAGGGTCATCATCTGGATTGTAAGAACCAGGGCCATAGGGCGTGGGCCCCTGAGTGATGATGAAGGCTATAGTAACCAGGATTCCACTCAATATCAGCGCTATAAGCGCGAGTGTGATCAGGGTGCCCCTACGCCCTTTCATACAAAGTCACCAGTTTCTTCCTGATGCAATCTCAATAAACCTACAAATCAACCTATTCACTCAGGCGATTAGATAATTAGTTTCTCGCCTCTAGCTTTGTCGAGTCAAAAATCCAAAGTACACAGGCAAGTCGGACGATGGTTCTGAACAGCAGAGGATGATGGACTGCTGATGTTGACTGGTCAGGCTGCGTCTTGTTGACTGATGCGACCTTTGAATAGGAGATAGCGTGGCACTTGCTCCATGTACTCTCTATATGATTCACCATAGAAGTCTAAGCATGCTTGCTCTTCAGCTCTATCTGCAGCGCTATTAAGAATCCGTGAGATGAGCAAGACTAAGAGAACAATCCACGAGCCAATGGCAATTGAGATGCCTGTGAATATCGTAAACAAAGACACCTGTTGAGGATGGCGTGAGAATCGATATGGTCCCACGGTTACAGGTCTGTCTAAAGGGGCTCTTCTGAATGTAATCACTGAAGCAGCAAGTCCTAATAATCCAAGAATAAAGATAGCTACGCCAATTCCAAACCCAAGGGTGCCCATCTTCAGTGGTGTGAATGCAATCAGGATGATG
>JASFEL010000134.1:0-4120 GCA_050124855.1 Candidatus Thorarchaeota archaeon
CTGATGTGCTCGTAGTAGAACGGGTACTGCACTACACAGAGTACAGTCCCGTCTACTTCGGCAACATCTTGATCGACTATTTCAAGGATTTTGTCGCGCACGACTTACCCCCAAGGCTTATTGTCCTCAGACTCTGCATCAGCAGTTTTAGTCTGATCGAACGTATTAGCCTCTTCTTTGCCCTTCTGATACTGGGCAATGATGTAGTCTTTCAGGGCTTTCGTATTCTCAGCATTGGTGCCCTCAACATCGTTAAAGATGTTTCCATCACCATCCTCATGGTATGGCAGGACAACAAAGAGTCCATCATCTTTGGAACTCTTGATGATGGCACACTTTACTTTGACTTTTCCGCCGAATACGACGAAGCCACTGGCTACGGCCTTCTTTGAATTCTTGACAGGCCACATTCTCACATCACTAATGATGTTTTCCATGTAAGATCCTCCTCTTACTTATTATACCACAAGTCCTGTACCCGTGGTGAAATTATGACACATTATTTGTGTCATTATATGAATAGGTTCCAGTATCGCTGCTACCAGAACCAAAGACATAGAAGTGAGAGCCATTCCAATATGGTCTGACTTCATGATCTTCTTCTTCTCCACCCTGCACACGCCTTTCGTGTGCAGCGAGTGCTCGTCTGACTTCGTCATTATTCTGAACCCACCCTGATATGTTGACTCCCATGACATGCATGGAGAGTGCAACCTTTCTGAGCACTCTGTGAAATCTGCCTGTATTATTGTATCTAATGTACTCTAGTTTACCTCCCCAGCTGAGATCTTCAAATGGATTTCCACGTCTCATTACGATCTCAATGCCTTCTTCGATTACTTTATTCACATATCTCTTATCCACATGTGGCTGGTTGCGTACGATGTCACGACCATTCAGGCTAAAACCAATCCACTTCTGTTTCTGGTAGTATGGTTTTAACTTTGTTTTCCTAGTATTAGGGACAAAACCATAGTGTCTAACCAGTCCCATCAGAGCATTCTTAACTGTCTCGGCATCCGATCTTTCTGGACAGTCTAGGCTGATAATAATATCATCCATATACCTGGAATATAATGCTCTGAAATGTGGGGCATCACCTCTGAATGCTGTAGGTCTATTAGGTACCTGCCATTCCATGTAGCCAATGCCCCCAAACTCAGCGTTCATGTCTCCTAGCCACCTCTGGAGCATATTTTCTATAGCGTTGTCAAGATCTATGACTGCAATGTTGGATAGCATTGGACTAGTAGGGGCACCTTGAGGAAGTACCTGCTCACCATTAATTGTTCTGAGGCAACATCTAATGTCTTCATGATCCATGTAGGTTCCTAGTCTACGAACGTTGGCTAGCATGTCAAAAGTGACTGTAGGATAAAAGTCTCTGATGTCGGTAGTAATAGCCCATTCCCAGCCAGCGTGCTGCATAGCACGCTCTCTTATGTCAAGACCTGGAATACAACCGCATGCACGCCAGTGAACAAGCAGTCTTGCATGGTTGTTGAGGACTCGCAAGGCAAATTTCTGGGCTCTTTTTAATTCATCGCTAGGTTCATCAATTCGACGAACACCTCTGCCATTTCCCTTTCTAATAAAGTGAGTATTATAGAGTGCATCTTCGTTTTCCTGAAGCTGATTATAAAGCTCTCTAGTGAAGATCCTCATAGTGAGTCTACCTTTCTTTTAATTGAGTAGAGTACTGCATTCACATTGCCGGCATAGTCTTTTCTAATTGCTTCATCAAGTATGGCACGGACCTCATTGAGAGCACCGCGCCTAACATGTTGAAAGTTGACTAACAAAGTCTTATGTACTCTTTCCATAAATTCATCATCATGGTCGAGTTCATCTAACCACTTTGTAATAAAAGAAGCTCTCTCATTTAGAAGCCTGCTACTCATTCTACTAGTCCTTTCTGTCTAAGTGTAGCAAATAGTCTGTCGGCAAGTGTCTGACCTGTAGTACCCTCCTCTACCTCCTGTGGTAAGTACTCAACTTCTTCTAACTCATCCTCATCCACACCAGGAAAATCTATCGAGTTCTCTGCTCTTCTCTGGGCAGCTAGGTCTCTCGCACGCTCCCTAAGGAACTCTAGTTGGCGTTCTTCGTTCTCTTGAAGCATGTTCTCAATGTCATCGTCACTATTTTGATCGTGGGTCTCTAGGATACGGAATGTTTCGAACGCATGATCGTTTTCTAAGAACTCGTCGGCTAGTGCCATCCACCTTTTGAAGTCACGATATGCCTCATAGGCATGATAACTAGGGTTATTGTATGATCTGTACCAGCGGTTCCTACCAATGAATCCAGGATTACCATAGTTCACCGTAAGACGCTGGTCCATGTTAATTCTTTGAAGAGTATCTACTCGAGCCTTAAACTGATTCCAGACGGCATACAGAGCATCTACCTCAATGGGATCAATAAGACCTCTTGTGCGCCAGTATGTCTGCGGATTATTATTATACCTCTCGTTGCGCTGATGACGCCTGCCGTAACCATACCACGTGTTAAGACGCCATGGCCAACCAAGCGTTACTAGTTTCTGCATCTCGAATATTTGCCTGTACTGAGGATGCGTCCGTCCAAGGTCTATATCGTATCTAAAGTTGTTTCTCTCCTTTTCTACTGCCTGAGGACCAGTACAGTGCGCCCTGAGGCACCTGCCTAGTAGTCTAGTTAGGTATAGCTCCATGTACTGCTCTTTGAACTCAAGGAAGTCCTGTGCATGAATAATGTGTTTTACTCTTTCTACTACTTTGTCCTTCTTAGCCTCTTGATATAGAGCCAGAAAGTCCAGGATAGCACTTCTTCGTATGAGTTCTTTCTTGAGCTGCTCGTGTGTCTCGAACTCATTACCGAGCACACCACTTATAATCTTGGCTTCCTTAACGTTCGTCGTCATCTTCTTTGGATTCCTCCACAAAGATGTTCGATAGGTTACGAATGGTATTAAACTGAGTAGAAGCTCTACCACCATGGCCAAAGTTCATTGCATAGGCCCGGGGCCTGCGCTCTACATCATTACCTGCCTCACCATGCTCCCTGTAGTCAGTGAGACATGCCATTGCTTGGCAGAAGGCGCTAAACAGCTGAGATGAGCTCATAATATTGGTGGCCATAGCTTGCTCTACCTCGGCCGCATGGTCGGCACAGCTGGGATCGTCAGGATCGAAGTCAGGCTTCTCATCTCGTATCTCAGGAAAGAGATCGATAAAGGTTGGCATTGGAAAGTCTAAGCCACGCCTTATAAGTCCCAATCGGTTCCCGCGCTCAGTTACCCAATTGAGCTTATTGTCCCACCAGCCCCTATCATACATAGCTATTCTGGCGTCCCTGCCATAACCTAGTTTTGCTACGTGGGTACTATGCCTGTAGCCTATGACTAGCTGACCGTCAAACATCTCGTTAGCTACATCAATCCAGAACAGGTGTTTCATATGCATCATACTACCGATAATTTTATCAAAGACTTCTTCTTGAATAATCTTTCTGGTAGCGTTGTTGTCGACACATCCTAGAATGACTACGCTGCCTTTGCATTGACGAATGAGTTGATCGGTCAGCTCAGCATTTAAGTACTTCTCAACGATACCTACCTCAATGCCAAATGCTCGGCCGTACCTCTCTGCCATGACTCTAGCTTTGTTTTTGCCTATGTCTGGAGCAATGAAGTTTTGACGGATAAGGTTCTTGAGCTCTATTGTGTCTCCATCTATAAGAGTAA
The DNA here is from genome assembly GCA_050124855.1 of Candidatus Thorarchaeota archaeon. Lineage (GTDB taxonomy): Archaea > Asgardarchaeota > Thorarchaeia > Thorarchaeales > Thorarchaeaceae > SMTZ1-83. Next base: position 3,728 of record JASFEL010000134.1, read on the forward strand.
GCTCAATGTTGAACTTCTTTCTGTTGCGTGCAACTACAGATGCCATTTCCTGCTTGTCCATAAAGGCACGGATATATCTGGCTACTTGTGGTACGGTATAACCACCATTGCCACCGCAGCCCACAATGAAGACATTAATGTCATTTGGCAAAGCATTCTTGATGCCATATGACCCCGTGACGCCGGCACGACTAACGTCTAGTTCGAGTCTGACATCATCTGCAGCAACGTTTGTAATATCCTTAATACTGTTGCTTCCTAGGATCTCAGGATGAGGGTACACAGTATCTCCTCCTATCATTGTTAACTTAGGCTTCATTAACAACCCGTCTCAGGACTTCTTTTGCCTGTGGATCTAGTTGCTCGATCAAACTGATCCACATTGTCTTTGCT
>JASFEL010000135.1:0-4116 GCA_050124855.1 Candidatus Thorarchaeota archaeon
CTCTGGAGGAGGACATGGAATCCTGATAGTTGGGTACAATGATACAGATTCATCGGCTACCATCATTGATCCTGGCGTGGGCTCGTTTGGTGACAACTTCGGATATCCAGTGGATGGACGAGGTAACTACACGAAGATAACCTACTCTAACCTGATTCAAGCTTGGTCAGATAGGTTCTACATAACTGTGCTTTTGAAGTCCGGCGGCACTCCTGTAGAGGACCCAAGCATGTTCCTAGGAGAGTACATTCGTGATAGGCTGCTAGGCACTGCAGATTCCTATTATGCAGATCCAAATACTGCTGTTCTCTGGGACTTCGGGGAAGGGGCTTTCAGAGGACTTAGCCAAGACTTCACAGTGCAAGGCCTCATGGAGTTCTTTGATGTGTTCACAGGGATGGAAGGTGAGCGGGAATTCAAGGCATCCCTCCTGATGTTCCTAGGGCTTGGACTTGAAGCTCAAGTCAGTCTTCAGTACCTCTCCTATAGAACTGGCTTGGAGAGTCTTCCCAGGTTAATGCCTGATGTTGACCTATCAGATTTCTTGAGTGCGGGTCGGATGGCTCTACCCCATTTCGAGGCGATTACGGACAACTCGACGCTGGTTTCACCAAACAATTTGACTGAATACACTGGTCCAGTCGCATCGTTGTTCATTACAATGGCTGAAACCTACAATTCAACTGGGGATCTTGAAACTGTTCTTACCACCCACCAGACCACATTGAATGAGATATCTGATCATCTTTTGGGTATCGCAGATTCTTGGCTTGCCGCGGGGAACGCACTAGCGGAAATCTGGCCTAATGATCCATTTGTCATATTCGGCCCATTCATCGCTGTAGCTGCATTCGCAGTTGGAGCTGTTGTCGTGGTTGTATTCCTCTTTGTTAGGAAGACTCCTTCACAATAGATGATGAGCCCTAACTCGATTCTCCAAGAAGATTGAGCATCTGGTCAATGTCATTCGTTGGTAGCTTGCAGTTGTGATTAATGCATACATGAACGGTTACCTTGTCATTTATTCGGTCGTAGTACTTTGAGAAGGGTGCCAGTGAATTCAGCTTCTTGGAAACGTCATCATCAGATCGAAGAAGTACGACGGTGTTTGGCAAGAATCTGGTTCTTAGTTCAGTAAGCATCATCTGAGTTTCTTCTTCATCGAGCTTACCTGCGATGACAACTTCGTGAGATGGACCCAATGCATAATCCAGCCCTGATAACATGAACGAAAAGCTAGTAGGACTTCTCGTGATGATGCTCGAGAACGCCTCAGGAATCAACGCTGACAAGGACTCAAAATCTTCATCTCCCAGAAGCCTGGCTAGTCGCAAGAGGTTCAACATTGAGACAGAGTTTCCTGATGGAATTGCTCCGTCGTACGCCTCCTTCTGTCGCACAAGCAGCTCCTCAGCATTATCGGCGGTGAAGTAGAACGCATACTTCTCTGCATCCCAGAAGCGTTTGATTTGCTCCTTAGTTAGGTCTCTTGCTATTTCCAGATACCTAGGATTGAACGTGGTTTCGTAAAGCTCTATCAGTCCCCAGACTAAGAATGCATAATCATCAAGAAATGCTTTCACTGCGACTTCGCCATCTCTGAATCTGTGATATAGTTGTCCATCACTGGACATCATTTTAGTCATTATGAATTCCATGGCTTGTTCTGCCGCTGCTACATATTCATCGCTACCCAGTGATCTGGCTGCCTTTGAGAGTGCTGCGATGAATAACCCATTCCAGTCTGTGAGAATCTTATCATCTCTCTGAGGTCTTATTCTCTTCTCACGAATGTCGAACAGCTTTTTCCTTCCACTCACCAATAGCTGGTCAAGTACGTCAATCGAAATGCCGATCTCTTCCGCAACCTTCTCAAGCGAGTCAGTTGCGTGTGGGATATTGAGACCCGTGTCTTCTCGAGTGGCTTCCTCCTTGAAGTTCCCTTTCTCATTAATATTATAGTATCTAATGAACGCCTCGAACTCCTGATCGTCTAGGTGAGTCTTGATCTCATCATGGGACCAAACATAGAACTTCCCCTCCACTCCCTCGCTATCTGCATCTTCCGCTGAGTAGAATGCCCCCTCTGAGCCTGTCAGGTCTCTTAAAACATACTTCACAATATCTTGAGCCACTTCTGCATAGTGAGTGTCTCCTGAAGCCTCAAATGCTTCAATGAATGCGTAGAGAAGCATCGCTTGGTCGTACAACATTTTCTCAAAGTGAGGCAAGAGCCACTGAGCATCTGTAGAATATCTGTGGAATCCATATCCAATATGATCCCATATGCCGCCCTTTCTCATCTCCTTGAGTGTGGTTTCTACCATCTTCAGAGCGTATTCATCACCAGACCGCTTCCAGAACCTCAAGAGTAGCATCAGGTTATGAGGGCTGGGAAATTTCGGTGCCGCACCAAAACCGCCTCTCTCTTCATCGAATCCGCGGAGGAAAGAAGAGAAAGCCGTTTCAATTGACTCCATGTCCACACTTGTGCCAGTCACTCCGCCTGTGTCACTTGACAATGCCTCTTTGATTTGATTAATCACATCATCAACATTCTCTCGTTCCGTATCCCATATCTCTCTCAGTCTAGGAACGAGTTGTATCATTCCTAGCTGGCTGTAGCGTGCTTCTTTCGGGATGTATGTGGCTGCATAGAATGGCTTCTTGTCAGGTGTCATGACGATTGTCAGTGGCCAGCCTCCTCGCCCTGTCATCATCTGCGCCACCTGCATGTACACCTTGTCAATATCCGGTCGTTCTTCTCTGTCAACCTTGATGTTTACAAAAGCGTCATTCATCAACTCAGCTACTTCATTATCCTCAAAGGACTCATGCGCCATGACATGACACCAGTGACAGGTGCTGTATCCAATGGAGAGGAATATTGGTTTGTTTTCTTTCTTGGCTAATTCGAAAGCTTCCTCACCCCATGCATACCAGTCTACTGGATTCGAGGCGTGTTGTAGGAGGTATGGACTCTTCTCTGAAATCAATCGATTTGGTTTATTCTCTTTGCCAGTCATCTAATAACCTCAGCAAGACGCGCTACCACAATCATTAACGATAGTTAAAGCCTTTATGGATTGACCAGATTACTCGCCTTTCTCGACAACCTTCGAAACCAGCTCGCGCATCCTAAGCACTTGACCCCTTACCTTTTCAACACCATCTGAAGTGATCTCAATGAAGCGCACTGGTTTCACTTCAATGAATCCTCGTGTTGTCTTAATCAATCCCATGGACTCCAGCTTCTTCAAGTGACTAGCTAGATTGCCAGAAGTCAACTCGAGTTTCTCCTGAAGTTTTGAGAACTGTGCTGATCCCATGAAGTAGAGATAGACTAAGATAGAGAGCCTGGCTGGCACTAGAGTATCACGGTCTTCATTCATGAAGCCAGTAAGTACCTCTAGCAGGTCCCTATCAGCTGACAGTATCATCGCCGCCCGGTGGTTTCCAAAAGGAGTCTTTCAGCAGTGATTAGTGCATACACTCCAATGATGTAGATGCCGCCTATATCGACAACAATCAAGATCAAGTAGGCCAATTCCGATAGGAACAACATGAATGGGATTGACATCAGAGCTATGATAGCGAAAACGAGATTCTCTCTGTAGAATCCACCGGTCTCCGGATCCATTCTCGCTAAGAGGTAATTCGCAAACTGCCCAACTGCCAGAACGCACTGAACTAGGATTGGGAAACCCAATGGATTATCTTGTGTGAATAAGAACACAGATGAAACTGCTAAGATGATAGCAATAATGCCCCACATAGCATAGAACCACATTGGCGGTTTTTTCTCAACTTCTTTTTTCGGAAATGATTTCGTGAGTGGTCCAACAAGTCGAAATGCAATGAGCCATGTGATTAGTAGGCTGACTCCCACAAATGATAGATTCAGTAGAGGATTCCAAGCTTCTGGGCTATAGACTACCATGAGAACGAACATGATGAGGGTTGCAAATGAAATCCCGCCGCCAATCAGTATGTAGATGATTCCTGTGACTCTTCTTGTGACAACTTGTGGATACGTGTCAACAATATCTGCCAGTGCTAGCAGTCTTCTCGCATCAGTCAATTCGTCGTCTGAGTCCATTCCATCATTCTCTGGTT
>JASFEL010000136.1:0-4092 GCA_050124855.1 Candidatus Thorarchaeota archaeon
AACTCTTGTCATGTCTGTGTTATATCCATCTATTGTGCATCCGCAGTCCATCAGAACGATGTCAGATTTCTTGAGTTCCCGTGCACCAGCTGAAGCATGAGGCAATGCACTCTTCTCTCCAAACTGGATAGCAGAAAATGTGGGAACAGCTCCTTGGCGGGTCACTTCTGATCGAACTATTTGCTGCACCTCTAGTTCTGTCATGCCTACATGTGCATCATTGAAAGCTTTCGAAACAGCGTCGTTGATTATCTGACCAGCTTCTCTCATTGCGGTGAGCTCTTCCTCAATCTTCAAGAGACGCATATCGTCAATCAATGCTGTCAGAGAAGCTTGCTTACTAAATCCACCAACTGCCCTCTCTAAGGACCAATAGACGCCCAATGGAAGAGTTTCCTCAAACGCAATTGAGTGGTTGCCCTGCGATTTTGGGAGTTGGTTTGCCACAACAGTGTAGGGGTCAACATCCTCAGCCCAGGGAAGGAATTCCTCTATCCACGTATGGTCAGATATAGTAGACACCTCAAAGGCTGGTGCAACAATCTGTGGACGATTCTCAGGAGTAATCAATAATGCGATTAATCGCTCACTCATCTCTCTATGAATCCCTGTGAGGTATTGAAATGCGGCTGAAGGTGTAACTATTCCCAAGTCTACTTGTGCCTTTTCCAAGAATCCTGAAACTTGCTCCATTCGTTTTTTATATACTGATTCATCGAGCATTGTTGGCGCCCACAACCTTGCGCCACAGCATGAATCGTATTAATCCTGACGGTCGACTCTAGAAAGCGCATGAATCGGGATGTACACTAGAACTAGAGTTAAATGCATGACTCTTGGCAAAGCGCAAGCCCCAAGGGTGAAATGAGATGGAGAATGTGGCGGAATCAGATGATCAGCCTCAGAAGCTTCCGCCTAAGGTTTATGCTGTTGGAGCTCTAACTCAGTTTGCTGTTGGACTGTACAGACCTTTTCTCCAAGCATATATGATAGATATGGGGGCTAGCTATGCAGAGCTCGGAGCCTTCCAGAGTGTCGGAAATGCAGCACCCTCAGTGCTTCAGCCTGCATGGGGAGCGACATCAGACAAGGTAGGGCACACTAAAGGATTCGTTGCATTTGGAACAATAGCAGGCCTCGTCATGATTTTCCTATTCCTCTGGGCTGCAACTCCCACAGACATGCTCATTCTCTTTGCGATTCAGTCAGTTCTATTCAGCATTCAAATCCCTACCTGGCAATCATTGCTAGGTGGACTGATGGATGAAGAAAACAGAGGAATTGAACTTGGCCGTCTAGGAGTGGCGACCAACGTAGCATCTCTGACCGCGACTTTAGTTTCTGGGTTCATTGCTGGGTTCCCTGCCATCATTCCAGCATTGAGAGAATTATTCGGTCCAATCGGGCTAGTTCTCTTTCCAACAGTCGAAGCATGGAGAGAAGCGTATTATCTGCCATTCTACTTTACTGCAGTCTTTGGTATAATCGCGTCACTCCTGTCACTCACGATTCGTGAGGGCAAGAGAGACCCCGACAAGAAGCGTGAGTTTCCCCCAATTCTAAAACTCCTATCACAGCCTGGAGACTTCAGGCGTTTCTGTCTTATTTCAGTGTTCTTTTCATTCTCAATGTCAATGGCATGGCCCTATTTCATGGTGGTTCAAAAGGACTGGCTCAATAGCACAAATTTTGAGATTGCAATAGCATCTGTTGTAATGACTGCTACAACAGTGATTTTCACAATTCCACTTGGTAGTCTTAGTGATCGAATAGGAAGGAGGCCACTCATCCTCATCGGACGAGGACCTCTATTCATCGTGCCAATTCTGTATGCGTTTGCCACTAATGTATATTTCATCTACATGGCAAATGCACTCGCCGGATTCTGTGTAGCGGCTGGATTCAATGCAATTACAGCATACATCTATGATATTGCTCCCGAAGAAGAGAGAGGGGCCCATTTAGCTGTTTTCAACACTTTCACAGGCATCATCTATTTTCTTGGCTCATTCTTCTCAGGTGTACTAGGTGATTCAATTGCCACGGTTATTGGCGGTCATTTTGCGGTGTTTGCGATGCTGATGCTAAGTGGGATAGCGAGATTCTTCTCCTCATCATTGTACCTAGGAATCCGCGAGCCACGAGAGTACTCATCAAACATGCGTGATGTGCTCTACAGCTTCATACACAGACGAAAACTCCCAAGTGGGATTGACTGAAACAGACATACTTAAGGACAAGAACTCAGATGTTGATAGTCGCTGCCAGTGAGGCTTGTGTTTGTCGAAGAGAAATCTCAGCTTTGAAGATACTTGGAAAGTAGAGATTAGAAGAGGTGTTCTTCAGTACGCAGTCCTAGCCATAGTCAAGCGCCATGATGAAGGCATCCATGGATACGGAATTGTCCGCGAACTTGGGGAGCGTACGGATGGACTTCTTCAAGTAAAAGAGGGGACTCTGTACCCAATTCTACATCGACTGAAGAGAGAACGATTACTCAATGATCGAGTAGAAAAATCAGATTCAGGCCCAAGAAAAAAAGTCTATGTCCTCACCGGCGAAGGTGATAGAGTCTACAGAAAGCTGACTGCGATTCTGGGGGACATCTTTGAAAAATTGGAGGATTTGAAATGAATGATGACGCAGAGAGAGCAATCGAGGACTATCTGAAGAGGATTGAGCAGCTACTACCTTCAGGTTTTGAAACTGAGGACCTCATCGAAGACCTCAGAGAGCATATCCTTCAGTCCTATAGATCAAAGATAGTAGAACGCCCCTCAGAGATGCCTGTTGTGCTTGTAGATGAGGTCTTGGAGGAACTAGGAGCCCCCGAAGAAATTGCGGAAGAGCAATCGAAGTCCAGGCAAAATGAGGTGGAGCTTGATGAGAAGCGGAGCATGGGAATGTATTTCCTAGGACGCCTCGCATTAGCTCTGATAGTGGTAGTCATAGCTGCTGCATTTGTTGCATTCTATACGAATGGGGAGATGGATTTTGGCTTCACATTAGCAGTTCTATTGGTCTTTGTAATTGCCGAATGGTTTGTAAGAGCTTGGCAAGCCGGAGAAGCATCACCCTTTGGATTTCTTGAAAAAGATTAAGCAATCCTAAAGAGCATGTTGGTGTATAGACCAATCCATGACAATTCAGACAGTGTACTTCGATGAAGCATCAACCGAACATACAGATGCGACTTTTGAGGCTATTGAACTATTCCTAAGGGAGCATCAGGAAATCAGGAAGGTAGTTGTGGCAACAACAACAGGGACAACAGGTGCAGCCGCAGCCAAAAGATTCTCTGAGCATGAAGTCATTGTTGTTTCACATCACACAGGATTCTCAGCTCCCAACGAGAATGAACTTAGTGATGATAGTCGAACATCTATTGAGAAACATGGAGCAAAACTCCTCACAACAACTCATGCGTTCGCAGGAGTCGCAAGAGGAATCAGAAAGGACGTTGGCACATGGACACCTACTGAGATGATGGCTATTGCCTACAGGACATTCTGCCAGGGAACAAAGGTCTGTGCAGAGATAGCTATGATGGCGGCTGATGCGGGTCTAGTGAAGGTTGATGAGGATATCATCTGTATTGCAGGCACGGGATTTGGAGCTGACACTGCATGGCTTGTCACTCCAGCAAACACCAACAGATTCCCAGAATTGAGGATGAAGGCATGTATCTGTAAACCGCTCAAGTTCTAGTCAAAGACTTCCTCAAACCTCTTGAGGTACTCCTTCTGTTCTTTTGAGAGCTTCTTAGGAATCCCAATCGAAACCCTCACTAACTGATCGCCTAGGCGGCCCTCCTCAGTCTGGACACCCTTGCCTTTCATTCTGAGCACACTGCCGCCCTTAGTACCCTTCTTAATCTTCATCTTACTGGAGCCACGCATTGTTGGGACATCCATTTCTCCGCCTAAAACGGCAAGCGAGAAGGGAATCTCCATTTCCATGTAAACATGTAATCCCCTTCTGACGAATACATCGTGAGGTTCGACTGCAAACATCAGAATAAGGTCCCCATAAGGACCACCTCTTCGTCCAGCACTACCACCTCCCTGGATTCTTATACCCTGACCATCTTCG
>JASFEL010000137.1:0-4085 GCA_050124855.1 Candidatus Thorarchaeota archaeon
AATACCATCCACCGTTTCAGTTGGATGGATGAGGGACGTTGCTTGGTAGATGTCATCTGGCATCGCTGACTGCGAGATTGTAACTGCCTTCTCCCAGAAAGCTTCAGCTGCCAAGTTCATAGCCAATTCAACAGGCACTTCGAGGAACATGGCAGCTTCCTCGACTGTACAAATTTCCGGGATGAGTTTGAGAAATGAAACGACATCCGCCTTCTGTGTGTAGAACTCCCAATCTCTTCTGATATACATCGTTGTTTGCGGGACGATTTGACCGCGCACAAACTCCTCTATCACGTTACGTTCAAATCTTGTATATACTGCCAGGTCAAGGTCAACCCATCTCAGCAATCCAAACTGGTCCTCAAACGCATGAATAAGACGCTTCAGTTTTTCCCGAATAATCTCCGTGTCTTCTGTGATAGAAATGGCTCCCAGCGTCCACTCGCCAAACTCAACTATGATTCTATTGTTCGTACCTTCAAAGGCTCTAGCTCTAGACGTCACTGATCGTGTTGCCTCATCAAAGAAAGATGTCATTGCGACGAGAAATGATGATAGCAGGTCTGGGTCGAACTCGGGCTCCGCGAAATCGTGGTGATACATACACACACCCGTGTCGCGTCTGATGATGTATAGACTCTCTATCTGCATCAATCGTATCCTCATCCCATGTCTTGCCTGGCATACAAGCCCGCTATCCCTCGGCGCCTTCTGATGGACCTACCAGTCACCTTTTGAGGATTCTAGTGAAACTGCTAGAGTCGGTATCACTATTCACTAGGACTATAAGGATATGAAAGTGGTGTGGATGTATGGCTCTCGACGAGTCTATTGTCATTACATGCCCTTCATGTGAAGAGAGTGAATTAGAAGTTAAATCCGTACTCTACAGTGTGCCTTACTTCAATGAGCTAGCTATGTTTACGATGACATGTCCGAACTGTAACTTCACGCATAATGACATCTTCTCAGCAGAACAGAGACCTCCTGGTCGATGGACTCTTAGAGTTGACAACGAGGCTCTATTGAGAGTTCGCGTTGTCCGATCCGGTTCAGGTACAATCAGGTTGCCAGATTTCGGCATTGATGTGGAGCCAGGTCCTGCAGCAGAGTCATTCATCACTAATGTTGAGGGTGTTTTGCTTCGCACACGACCAGTTGTTGAAACCGCAATTCGCTTTGCAGAAACTGACTCTGAGAAGGACAGGGGGAATGAGATTCTGGAGATGATTGACAAAGCAATGAATGGAGAGCTGCCCTTCACGCTCATTATTGAGGATCCTATAGGCGTGAGTGGTATTCTTCCTGATGATCTCACTCTCGTGGAGCATATTCAACTGAGTCATGAGGACGCATCCCAGCTGAGAGGTGCACCTGCGTGGATTGATAGCGCTCGTCAGGACTATACGGAGCGTAAGGGCTAAAAGGTCAGCCCTAGGTCTGAACAGTCAACAGTGGGCCGATAGATCAGCCTGGCAGATCGTCTGGTTTGCAAAGTCACAGGATTTCCCTTTGAATCAGATCTCCAGAAGGTCGCGAGTTCAAATCTCGCTCGGTCCACCATTTTCTTATCCAGAGGTAATCTTACCTTCGCGTTCATTTTCCAAGGACAAGCCTATCAATATTGTATCGGCTTCTTCTGTATTCGTGAGGCAATCCCTATGACGGGATTCCGCGTTTCCATAGGAATCCTTGCGCCCATAGCTCTTATGAGTCAAGGTTTGCTCTTGTCTTGCTAATCTGCTTCTTTTCCGAATATATGCTCTGATCCCCTCCAATATTTTCCCAAGAAAATACGTGTTATTTGATTTGATTTGACGCCAAATGACAGATGGACGTAAATAGAACCTGAAGTATGCTTGATACAACATTTTCTTGAGATCTCTTTTGCTAATACTCGTAAGCTCCATGACTGGTGCCAGTACTGAATAGTCCCTCCAAGATTTAGCTTTAAGCAATCCCTCCTTTTTGGCGTGTTCGAAAAGCGGTGTACCGGGATAAGGAGTACAAATTGTGAATTGTGCAACCTCAGGATTTAGACGGCATGCAATATCAATAGTTGACTTAGCTTCTTCTATTGTTTCACCGGGATAGCCAAGCACAAACGAAAATATCCTCTCAAGATTTGCCCACTTGGCAATTGCGTTAGATTTCCAAACCTGTTGGAGTGTTATTCCCTTTCGCATCATATCTAGAACTCTTTGGTTTCCTGACTCTACACCAATATACACAGCGCGACATCCTGCCTGCTTTAGCCACTTGGCCATGTGTGGGTTCTTAGAGAGTATATCTGCACGTATGGAACATGTCCAGCCCAGAGAGAAATTTCGAATCCGAATTGAATCGCAAATCTGCTTCACTCTCGAGGGGTCATAGCAGAAAAGATCATCCAAAAACTCTAACTCCTCAATCTTGTATCTCTTAACGAGCAGTTCTATCTCTTCAATCACATTTTCAGCAGACCGACCTCTCCATTTCTTCCCAGATGATCTCGATGACGAGCAGAAAGTACACCTGTATGGACAACCTCGGCTAGATATCATAGTTCCAACCCGGATTGGTCCCTGAAGATATTGATTCATTTCCATTAGGTCATATGCCGGGAACGGGAGAGAGTCTAAATCCTCAATAGGAGGAGATAGGGGATTCCGATTGATATTCGAGTTTAACCGATATGTAATACCCTTGACCTTTTCCAATTGACCTGTTTCCATTCTTTCCAACAGATCTAACATGACATGTTCCCCCTCACCTCTGACCACAAAATCAATTTGAGGAGCATCCTTTAGGATGAGGATGTCAGAGAAAGAAGCATGCGCTCCACCCACTACCACTTTGCAATCAAGATCCGAATCTTTCACCACTGCAGCCAACCTATAAACATCATATATGGCAGGAGTAGCTTGAGCGCTGATTCCAACAACATCCGGTCTTTGATTCGATATCAATTCTGCAAACTCATTATCATTAGTTTGGTGAAGCATTCCATCATGAATCGCTACTTCATGGCTTCCTAACTCCCGAAGGTAACTAGCAATATACCCAATGCCAAGAGGTGGTGTAACAAATCCTAGTGAGTCTCTAATGTCATTGGGAGAGTAAGGAATGGCTAATAAAATACGCATCTCATTTTCCCCCTCAATTGGTATCGGCTGCAGCTTTAGATGGCGAAGGCCATACTAGTGGAAGAGAGGGTTTCTTGTTCCTATCTGGAAATAGACTCTGCCAAGCATCGTGATTATAGATACAGCCCGGGTCCGGTCCGAGATAATCACCAAAGTAGCCTAAAGCTCTGGCACGACAGCCAGCACAGACATTCCTGTGCTCACAGGATCCGCATGCTCCCTTCAAGAGATCCTTGTTTCGCAAGTCACGTAGAATGTCTGAGGAGGTCCAGAGGTCATGGAAGTCGTCTTTCAAAATATTGCCAATACGCACCTCAGGAATGTGTGGAAAGAAGACACATGGAAAGATGTCTCCATTTGGCTCGATTGCTACATAGAACCGACCAGCACCGCAACCGCCGATGAACTCTGAGAGTTCTTTCATCTGAGCAGGCAGACGAGCATTGAAAAAGTGAGTGGGGTACACCTGATTGTCGGCACTGGGGGAGGAGGGAGTACACATTCTACTAGCTGCCATCCGGGCTAGGCGACCCAGCTGTGGTGCTGTGGAAAGCACTTCCATGTCCTCTGGGTTTTTTGAAGTAGCCATCTCCAGAATCTTCTGAAGCATGCCCTCTCTTTCATTGGGTGTCAGATCAGCATCAAGTATATCAAGCCCACGACCAGTGGGTACAAAGTTATAGACCATGAACCATCTTACTCCAAGATTTCTGCTGAGTGTAATGGTGTCGTGGAGCTCGACAAGATTGTGATGCGTGGCAGTCATTGCAACCTCGACAAAGAGGTCCTCTGCTACAGAGTTCTTGATTCCAAGTATTGTTTTCTCGAAAGAGCCGGGCACACCTCTAAAACTATCATGAGTTTCCGAGTTTGCCCCATCAAGGCTAATCTGAACAAACCTCAGCCCTGCTCTCTTGAACTCTCTCACACGTTCGAGTCTTGAGAAGACTTTGCCATTAG
>JASFEL010000138.1:0-4076 GCA_050124855.1 Candidatus Thorarchaeota archaeon
TGTTTCATCAAGCCTGGGCTATCAACAGAACTTCCTCGATGAATTAGCTTTTCTCAATGCCATCAGAATTGATACTGACGAAAGCCGACTTCTTCTATTGACAGAGAAAGGCCGCGTTTTCCTATATTTAATGAGATGGTCTGAAAGCGAACAATATCTTGTCAGTGCAATTGAACTGTACAATGAGATTCATTATGAGAGCCCGCCTGAATTTAGATTGTATAATGAGTATAATTTGGGAGTGGCATATCTTGGCCTTGGGGGCCTTTATAGTCATACTAATAGACTTGCTGAAGCTGAAACAACTTTCGGAAAGGCAATAGAACTCTATCGCATAATCGCAAAAAGAACTGAGATTGCTGGTGAAATGCATCATTTTGGGTTCATTTTTCTTTACCTTGCTCATCTGCTGGTTAGAACTCTCCGGTTTGAAGAGGCCGGGGAGATGCTTGAGGAAGCACTTCTCTTCTTTGATGAACTTGAGAAGAGAGGACAGTTCTCTGAATTTAGGACCTTCTTGTCAGCTATAGACATCAGTAAGAGAGGTCAGGCATTCTCTCTCATGGCCCTAGCTGCATTGAACAAACAGATGCACAAGCATTCAGATGCTGAAGAAGCACTATCAGGCGCACTAGCAAGATTTGAAATCCTGCTTGAAAAATCATCTACCGCGAACCCGCGATTCAAGGTGATAGCTTTGAATAATCTTGGCGCCCTTCTAAGACGCGCGGGTAAACTCTCAGAAGGTGAGAAGTATCTCAGAGAAGCGCTTGAGATTGAGAGATTGAATGTGAAGGAGAGACCAGATGACAATATGGAAATCGACCTATTAGCGATGATTCTCAATAATCTGGGTCTCATTCTCTGTCAAACAATGAAACTACAGGATGCCGAGGAGTATCTTCGAAAAGCGCTCCAATTAAGGAGGCGGCTTTCAGAGAAGAATCCCGAAAGATACAAGCATCGCTTGGCTAACGTACTCAATAATTCTGGCATTGCCTTGAGTGAGTTGAATAAACAATCTGAGGCTGAAGACTCATTCAATGAAGCTCTCCAATTACTTAGAGATATGGATATTGCTTTGGATATCAATTCTCCAGGCCTCGCATCGGTTTTGAATAACCTTGGTATTCTTTACAAGAGAACTAATAGACTCGACCATGCAGAGGCCTTTCTGGAAGAGGCTTTTGATATCTCGCGAAATCTCTTTGAGAAATCACCTGCATATTTCGTGCATCACCTTGCTAGAATTTCTGGCAACTACAAAATCATTCTTACGGAGATTGGTAAGACTGTTGATGAAGTTGAAAATACCATTGAACACCTCAAAGAGCATGATGTGAAACTTTTCTTGGAGAAGGAGATGTGGTCTGAGGAGGACGAAGAAGAATCTACTCCATTTTGATGTGGCCCAGTAGCACAATCATCTGTCAAATTGATGTTCAGAGAAAATGGAAATGATTTAATTACTAGTAATAAGCAAGATTGCTTTTGTGATTTTATGGATAAACTCATCTACGCGCCGGCCACGGAGCTGGCGCAGGCCATCCGCAACGGCGACATCTCGTCGCGGGAAGTAATAGATGCCTATCTTCTACGTATTGAAGAAGTGAATCCCAAAATCAATGCTGTTGTACAACTTGTGTCTGGAAAGGCCCGTGCCCAGGCAAAGGAAGCTGATACTGCTCTGAAAAAAGGAGAGATCAAAGGTCCACTACATGGTGTCCCAATGACAGTAAAGGACATGGTAGAAACAGCAGGTGTGATTTGCACAGCAGGTACGAAAGGACGTGCTTCTTATGTTCCATCACAGGACGCTACAGTAATAGCACGCTTACGCAATGCTGGAGCGATCCTCTTGGGGAAGACCAATATGCCTGAGCTTGGCCTTGCTTTTGAAACAGACAATCTGGTCTATGGTCGGACCAATAATCCCTATAATCTGGCCCACATCCCTGGTGGAAGTAGCGGCGGTGAAGCTGCAATTATCGCAGCTGGGGGATCTCCTTTTGGTATTTCAGTTGACGGAGGAGGGAGTATTCGACAACCAGCAGATTGCTGTGGAATTGTTGGCATTAAACCAACTCAAGGTCGCGTACCTGCTACAGGTTCTTGGCCCATTTCGTGGTTGGGTCTTTTGACCCAAACGGTAGGACCAAATGCACGATATGTTGACGACCTATGTTTAATACTTCCAATCATTGCCGGACTAGATTGGCAAGATCCAACGATTGTTTCAATGCCACTTGGTGACCCTCATGATATAGATATCAAGAACTTACGAGTTGCAGTTCACACCGATAATGGCATTATGTCACCAACAACCGAAATCATTGATGTGGTGCAAGAAACTGCAAAAGCTCTCTCAGATGCAGGTATGGTCGTGGAAGAAGACCATCCGGAAGTTATCAAGCAATCTTATGAGATACTTATGGGACTCTACACTGCAGATGGCGGCGCCGGATTGAATGAAACACTAAAGATGGCTGGGACAACAGAGATGCATCCATTTATGCAAGGCTTGCTTGGAATTTGTCACGAGAGTGCACTTACGACTCCTGAATTCAGCGCATTGATGATGAAGTGGACCTTTTTCCGTAGTTCTATGCTCTCTTTCATGGAGAATTATGACTTGATTATTTGTCCAGTTAGTGCATATCCAGCCCTTCCCCACGGCGAATCATTTGAGAAATTCCCAGCTTTCAGCTACACCATGAGTTATAACCTAACTGGGTGGCCCGGAGTGGTTGTTCGCGCTGGTACTTCGTCAGAAGGCTTACCCATCGGAGTCCAGATAGTAGCCCGCCCATGGAGAGAGGATGTGGCTTTGGCAGTAGCCAAATACATTGAGCAGAAATTCGGGGGCTGGCAGCCTCCACCAATTTAGCTTCGATACAAACTCCGCACACCTTGATGGAAACAACCGACTATCTTATGAGAAACCTCAGCTAATGCGGTGCATCGCGTGATTGAGGTCCGGAGATTGTACAAGCACTTTGAGCCAGCTGAGCAAGTCTTCGTTGGTAGGCAAGAATCTCTTGAATGGATGGACTATTCCAGTTCTGCGAGTGTAAGACTCACAATAGATTCTCCTCAAAAGGCGGCTCAATCAGAGCAAGCTGATGAAACTAGGGAAACTAGTTCAAAATCAAATGAAGATGATTCGGACTGGCTGTTATTGCCCCGTTAGCACTATTGAAACGTCCCAACACACTCAGATGGTTGGTTCTTGATTGGCTGATTTAATTAATTTAGTCCTTGGCATTCATTGTTCAACCCTTGGTGGTATGAGAGCCTGAAGAATATCCCTTTGGGGTGTGGTTTCAAAGCGCATCGAGGCTATCCACACGCCTTCATCGGCAAGCTGAAGATTGAATCCCAGATTCATTAGATTTACCAAATACTCCATGCAAGTAGTCATGATCTTGGGCATTTTATGGTGGTCTTCGAGCTTAAATCCCAAATCAAACGGGGTGATTTCTACGTCCACTCGTAAGGGATTTTGATCATCGTCCATGTAAGTCAGCGCTATTTCGATCCATCCGTTTCTTGACAGAATTGCAGATGTTTCAGTTGCATTCTCGTTATTCTGAGCATTTCGGATTTCTGAAACAAGCTGAATGAATCTGGAATGGAAGCTCCATAATGACTCTGCATGTACCATCTCTTTCTCACACCCGCAAAATAGTTTGACTAGGAAGCGCCGAAAAAGTCCGGCACCTCCCATAGTCTGAGAGCACATTGGAAATGAGTAGACAAGTTGACACGCTGATAGATGACTTCATCCTCGTCGCTTTCCGACGATGACCATGACTGCAATGATCACGGCAATTCCGCCTCCCACAGCAAGCAGCTCCAATGGAACGGCCAATGGGGGTGCGTCATCGACTACGATATTGTCAATTGCGTAGTCATAGCAAATTATGATTCTGAAGGACTCTGATGAGGTAATCTCAGTATCCGTTGCCTCAACCATTAGAGTTCCATTTACATAGGCAATCATATGCCCATCGGCACTCCTAGTCACTCTAATATGTTGCAGAACGCCTTTCAAGTCTGTTCTCTCTAGCCCGTCA
>JASFEL010000139.1:0-4066 GCA_050124855.1 Candidatus Thorarchaeota archaeon
ACACAACCATGTCTTATCTCCACCCTTGGTGGTTCTACTATTACGGGCTTGACTTCAACTTCTGGTCCCGGTTCTGGTTCAGGCACAGGAGGCTCAAGAACATTCTCTGAAGCGATAGTTTCAGGAAACGCCTCGACATGAACAGGCGGAGGCGGCTCTGGTTCTGAAACAGGAGTAGGGGGTGGAGGTAGGTTAACGCTATGCATTAAATTGATCACTTCTGTGGCCTTTTGGAGTGCCACTCCGAGCTGCAAATCAGGTGAGAAAAGAACCGCAAGCACCCAATTCCCGTCGACCCTAGATAGGACCACTGTACCTTCGCCAGTCATGACATTCATCATCTTCAGAGAGCCTGCATGAATGCGAAGGGCACCTTGTATTTGTGGTAGAACCTCATCAGGAAGAGAGAATGAGAGAAATGGTTGTCCATCGTTCGTAATGAGCGCGTATCCACTAACAGTGTCATCGAACTTTAGTTTGGTCAAAACACGCTCTAATTCCAAGAAGACGTACACCTGTTTTCCATTTGTGGTTGTCCGGGTGTATCAAAATCGGCTAACAAGTCTTTCGCCGAGGGACTCATAGGAGGGATTAGAACGGAGGAATGAGATTATCTCCTCACGGGAGGGGTGAGAAGCATCCACTGAAGTAACATATAATGATGCAACAGTATTTGCAAGAGCCAGCCGGTCGCTCTCTGAGAGTTTCTGAAGTATTCCATATATAGATCCTGCATTCCATGCATCTCCAGCACCGCATGCAACCCTGTTCACTGTATCAAAAGCAGGAACCAGAGTGATACTGCCCTCAAAAATGGACGCGGCGAAATGAGGAGTATGCAAGTCAATTCTCGTTCCAGTTTCAGTAGATACTAGCTGTGCAGCAGACAACCAGTCCTCCGGATCTGAAGAGAGCTGTTCCCAACTGCGGTTTTTTCCACTGACAGCCCATGCAAACCAGCGAGCTTCATTCTCATTCAGACTTACAATGTCTACCAGACCCTCCGCTAAGACGTTCCTAGCTAGTGGCTCGACTATCTCCAAATGACCTGACGGGTCTCCAATATCCATGAATCTGAGCGCTTTAGAAGATGCTCCAACCATCTCAAAGAGGTCTTGTGCCAGTTGAGGGGCATTAGGATTGTGATTCAAGTTGAGCAAAGCTACAAGATTACTCTCTTGGATTGCTGAGAGATCCGCCTCTGTAAGATCTGAGAAGGAGAACTCTGCAGCTGAGCCACTGTCACTCACCATGAGGTTAACTTGTCTACCCTCGTGTTCAAGCTCGATTGATACGGTTGAAGATAATTTGCCATCCGTGTGAACATGACTGAGATCAAGGTCGGGACTTACGAGTGTTGGAAGTATCTTTGAACCATAATCGTCCGTGGTGATAATGAGTACAGGATCAAGGCCCAAAGTGAGGAGCGCCGAAGCTGTGTTCACAGAGTTACCTCCTCGACGTAAGAATTGTTTGTTGCCTAGGAGATTCCCTCCACCTTGCTTTGCTAGTCTAGTTAGACCATCGATGAATTCATCGAAGCTTCCTGCTATTACAAAATGATCAACGTAGAAGTCAGGTAGAATTACCGGTCGTCCTATATCAACTGGATTCTCAAGAACTTTGATGAGCCGGGCGTAATCCAGCTCCATCGCCTCCATTAGAGTACTGATTTAATATCAGATCTTCTTCAGTGCGGCCTTCACCATGGCGGTGATTCGATCTTCATCTATGTCAGTCTTCCTGGCCACCTTATCAATATCACAATAGGCCAAATCTGATAATGACTTTATGCCAGCTGCTACTAACTGCTCTGCCTCGGCCTTTTTGACAGCCCTAAGCGATGAGAGCTCTTTGACCGCCGTATCATCTTTCTTTGTGGGCTTTGGCTTAGCTACTTCAGTCCTGGTTAGCTCAGCAACAAGGTCATCCAAGTCTTTGATGTACTGCTTCAGAGCTTCCACATTCTCCTCATGGGCAGTCTTCCGTCTCAAATCTATTATGAGGCCCATGCGGCGCGCCTCCTCAATCGCAAGTCCAGCCTGCTTTGTCTCATCAATACTGAATCCCCGACCACGACGTGGAACGGCTTTGCCGGGTGACTTAACGCGGGGCTCTGCCGCAATTTCGAAGCTCATACAAAATCACCAAATTCGGCACGCCAGCCTGTGGACTGCTTATTAGGCTTTCGAGATGGACGCCTGGCCCTTGGATGGAAAATGTGCATGATAGTAGAGAATACAGGTTCATTGATCGACTGGTTGAATCAACAATTCCGAAACGCGATTATGAAGAAGACCATAGAGATTGTTATTGGATTGATAGAGTCCCCAGCTCTCTCTTTCTTCGTTCCGCTTTCCCAATAGCAATCATGTAGATAAAGAAACTTGTGTACATAGTCATTATCATATTGAGCGATAATGACGCAAGTAGGTTGGCCGCAGATATCTCGGATAACAACATTGCTGTAAGACTCAATATTGGTAGCCAAAGAAGCGGGACAGAACAGACTGCAAAGATAATGGGAACCTGAGGCTCAGCAGCAGCATAACACCTAGCTGAGCAGTATCTCCGTCCCCTAGCACTCCGCCAGAGAATTCTGCTATTCCATTGATACTTTGGTTTTTCGCACCAGTTGCAGCGGATTTCTCTACTTCCCATATGGAGTGATGCTCAGGAGCCAAGATAACCTCATTGATTTCCAGGAGGTCATCATTTGAAAATTCAATTTAGACAGGTCCAAGGTAACACTGTGCGGCCAAAGGATGTTAATCAGGCTTTCGAGATGACAAAGAATTGCGGCTAGCTAATAGTGATTACTGACGTTTCATCGACAAGACAATTGCCTCTGTCAATACTCCTAAAACAAGGAGAACAGCAAGAGGGAGAATGACGAATATGAAGGGGACTTCAGGGGTCATACCTGGAGGGCAAATGTCCAGAAGTACGAACACTATGGTCACCACTATCAGGATGCCAGAGATTAGAATTAGCTTTCGGGGTCTACTCATGAAGTTCAATTGCCTTCTCTGTAACCTTCCCTCTTTTGCACACTTATAGATTTGGACAGGCAATGGTTCACTACAAAAGGAGATCAACACTTCAGAGATGGGTGTCAAAAGTCCTCGAGCGTCGTTTGTGTAACGGACATGTGTTTGCGCATCAAATCTAGTTTCTGCAGTTGTCTTGGATTAATCTTCCCCATTATCTGAAGCATCTGCAATCCATTGAACGGTGCATTGCCACTGAAATGGTTGTTCCAGTACCCAAGAACTGATTCGGTTCTACTCATCACATCTTCCAAGCGTGGCTTCCATTCTTCTAATTCCTTGACAGAGTAGAGGTAGTTATACCACGGATTGACTCCATGGCCATGCCATCTAATATAGGCAAAATCTGTTGTGACACGTAGGTCTATTGGCAGCTTAGGTTCATCAACTATCACATATGCCACGCCGTAGTCCTCAAGCAGCTTCGATGTCCTTTTAGTTAGCCAGCTTTCATCCCTGAATTCGATGGCATATCGAAAGGATGAGTCTAGCTCTGAAAGAAACGCTTCAAGACTAGCCATTTTAGATATGTCCCAAGGGGGCAGCTGAATGAGTAACGCTGCAATCTTCTCCCGAATGGGATTCATCAGTGTGAAGAACGATTGCAATGCTTCGCCGCCTTCTCCAGCCAGGTTCAATCGACTGTCGTGAGTCACCTTCTTGGGAAGCTTGGCAGTGAAGAATTTGTCTTCCTTTAACGATGCCAAATGTTTCACAAAATTGGGTTGTGGAAGTGCATAGAACGTTGAGTTGATCTCTGCAGTTTCAAAAATTGCAAGATACTGCTGGAGAAGAGAAGTACGTGAGTGATAAAACACTTCTTTCCAGTCAGCTTCATACGACCAGCCGCTTGTGCCAATATGAAGGCCCTTTCGTGTTAATGTCACACCATATTGTTGACACCAAAGGGGTTTCTATCTTCCGGCATTAACGAAGAGATTCATAAGAGACAATGACTGCGAACCAATTGTGATTGACCTATGAAGGCGAAAGGTATCAAGGCCGAGTTCAACAAT
>JASFEL010000140.1:0-4065 GCA_050124855.1 Candidatus Thorarchaeota archaeon
TGACTGAAATTAAAGTGCCCCAACACCCTTTGGTAGCTCGTTGCTGATACATGATGATATTCATCAAGAATAATATATTGAAAGTGATTTCTCGGTATCTTTTTGAGATTGCATCTTCTGCCCAAAGACTGCACTGTTGCAAAGATAAATTTTTTGTTAACACTCTTGATTTTTGCATTATATACACCAAAATCGTCATAATTCAGACCATGGACATCTATAAAAGACGACATTGCTTGATGTATGATTTCATTTCTATGTGCAAGATATAACACCCTGCCATCAAAATCTTTTGTCTCAAATGCACTGAGATAAGTCTTTCCGATACCAGACGGCATTACAACAAGATATTTCAAGCCACCCTTCTTCTTTTCTCGCCTTATGCTTCTTAGTGCTTCTAACTGTGCCTGATTTGGAACAATATTCATGTAAACACCATGTAACTATTAAGAAGTAATAGAGTTTTAAGCCTTATGGTTGCTGGCAAATCTGCTTGAAGTCCTTGGTAATCCTGTTCATGAAGTCCACAGCATCCCGATAATCCTTATCAGTGGGAACGATTTTCTTTGTGATTGGGAATGGTTTGGATGATGAAAACACATAATTGAAAAGAGCCACACACCTAATCAGGGCATAGAACTTCTCCCGCTTGTCGAAATCCTTGTGTGCCCAATCGCTCTGCTTGACATATTTGTTCATCTTTCCCATATCAATCGAGACCATGGGGATAGATTTCCTCATATACATAAAGAATTTCTTGTAGACGCTCAGGTTCAGTCCTGCCTTGACCAGCCTGCTCTCAAACACCCTGAAATAGAGGCTCGGTGGTATGAGTTCCTTGTTCCGTATCCTGTCCTCTACTTCCTGGGGCACGTTCAAGAGCGTCAGTCGGTTGAACAATGCAGGGTCTTCCGTGAAAGCATCATGATACAC
Organism: Candidatus Thorarchaeota archaeon; assembly: GCA_050124855.1. Classification (GTDB taxonomy): domain Archaea; phylum Asgardarchaeota; class Thorarchaeia; order Thorarchaeales; family Thorarchaeaceae; genus SMTZ1-83. The sequence continues at coordinate 934 of JASFEL010000140.1, forward strand.
ATTGAGGTCTCGGACATTATTCGTGCCCAGGAATGACTTGTCAAAGAACAATAGCCTGTTAAACTTCCCGCTTGACGCTGTTTTCTTGCTATGTTCCAGCATCTCAATCATCCCGTTGAGAAGGGCCACAACATGGTTCTGGTCAATAGGCTTGCTTGTTGACAGTCCTGTTCGGAAGAACTCGTCACCCAGGAACACAAACTTGCTCTCCATCATGACCCCAGAACTGGCTGTCTCTCCCCAGAATGAGCCTGTAAGCCCCTTCACTGTCTGCTGAGAGCCTGAATGTATCGTCTCCCCGAACACCTTTGCAAACACCTCAAGTATCCTTGATTTACCAAGCCTTGTGCCACCAAACAGCACAGAGTTCAGGGTAGGCTCTCCTTCCTGCACATAAATAAGATTGAAGAGCAGGAGAGCAACCGTCTCCTCATCATAATCCCAGTTAGGGGAGAGAACATCATAACCAGTAATCTTATCCCCAACCTCATATAGCGGAGTGAAGTCTTCCTTTTTCTCTCTCGCCTCGAAGCAATAATAGACAGGATTGTCCTTCCTTGCCTTCATGCCCTGGTGAGGCTCATACCAGGTATAGACCACAAAATCATACTCCTTCTCTGGCTCGAACTTCCTTGTAGAGAAGACAGTTGAAAGCACACCATCTATGATAACGTTGGCCTCGTAAACAGGATAGCTTATCCTCAGTGGATATTTCCTGTTGAAGAAATTGATGTCATCAAAAAAGTCCCAATACTCTCCCCTGACAGATTTACAGTAACCACCCATGATGATGTTGCTCTTGCCCTCTGAAACGCTCTTAACCTTGCCAGTAACCACGTTATTAGGAAGAATTACAGTGATAACCCTCGGATGACCACCCCAATCTTTACTGTGCTTGATTGAAATCTGACGGGAGACTTCCTTGAGGGTTGATGCATCAAGATTGAGATAGCGTTGTGCAATTTTTGGAGTTTTAAACCGATATGAAGGAGACTGTTTCTTAGATATAACACCGTTATGTTGTTTTTTTGTTGACACCCTCTTTTGCCAAAAATCGGACGGCATAACATGTATCAAGAGCCTATTCTTCCGAGATTTTGGGCCGAATTTTTGAAGGGTCATCTCCTTCTTAACAAGTGTTAAAATCCAAGATGGGACACCTTTTAGTGAGTAACCCGATGCCAAACTTCCCCTCTTCTTCTCGCTTTTCTTCATTTAAAATCACACCAATGCATTAACTATATGGGTATTAATTAACATGCAACCCATCTGAGATACTGGGTTTTCAGTATCTCACCGTATCAGAACGTTATATATAAAAACAAAGTCTATCAACACACCACCCCCTTCTCTCTCTCTGTGAAACCCTGGGTTTTCAGTATCTCATAATCCTTCCTTATATCATTAAACAAGGGAGCAGTTTCTTCCCATTGCCGAGCAGACTTGAAAAACTTAGCAACATAGTCCCAACTGGCAGACAACCGATATTTCCAGAACCTTCTCCCCTTGAAATTATACATCTTTTTGACGAGTAGGCTATGCTCAACCATGGTATCAAGAGTATGTCTCACTTTATCTCTTCCATAACCCTTCTTGCCAAGTATCCAGATGAGGTCTTTGGTCTCCAATGCTCCATGCTCACCAATTTCTTCTGCTAATAGATAAGTAACGTCCCTGACCAACGCCATATCCAAGCCCAAGAACCCTTTGCTTGTCATCTTAGCCCCCTATTCCTTGACCTTCCTGAACACAGGCTGGCTATTGGTCTCTATCCTCTCCAACACCCCATGACTGGACATCACCTCTAAAATCGTCTTGACTGTGTCAAAGTCAATCCTTAAAGTATGCACTATGTGCCCGATACTGACTGCCCGACTATCAATCTCGAACATCGTCTCTATCCTGTCCTTGCTCCTTATAGAAATCCGACCAAGTGCCTCATCTGTTTTCCAATTCACATTCATCACCCCTCAGTTGTGAACTCTTCAAAAACTGAATATTACGTCACAACATTATTTTATCTGAAAGCTTTATATAATTTCCAGATAAATATTCTTGTGACCCATTTTACCATCAAAGTCCCACACAACATATTGTGGTTCGGAGATGGTTGGGACACAATTTGCTCCAAGGAGCAGGACAAGAGTTTCCTCTAAGCAGGAGATGTCCATTAAAAAAGGAGAGGTGATACATTATGACCGATATGGATTGGTCAGGTTATCAAGAAGTAAAGGCTGGCGAAAAGGCAGACACAAAGGTCAGCGAAGTAACAGAAGGAAAGCAGTCAGAGTTCCGAACCGAGAAATACTTTGACAACATAGAGGGGTCAAAGGAAGACATTGAAAAAATAAAGAACTCATCTGCAATTCTCGTCAAGTGCGAAAACGGTGCTGAGATGGTTATCAACCTACCAGCATCAAAGGTAATTTCTCCGAAGTCCAAACTGGGAATGTGGAAGAGAACCTACAATGCCTTCCCAACAGTAGGACAAGAGGTAACCACAAAGGTAGACGAGAATGGTTTCCAGCGTATCGTGCTGGAGAGCATGTAAACCCTTTTGCGAGATTTCTGGGGCATCATGCCCCGCTATTTATTTCACCAGTTAGCCGTGACAATCAGAAACATTAGTAAGGCAAGCACTATTTGTCACTAAGATGATACTATGAATAAAATACACCACGTTTTCTTAGATTACGTGGAACAAATTTAAGAGCGGTTTGTAAGAGAAGAACATTCACAATCAATTATTAGGCTACGTTCCACTCTTCCTCTCTGCAACCCACAATAAGATAAGAGCCAAGATAAGTATCACAATCCATATCTCATCCATAAGGACTTTGCCCCAAATCTTTCAAGCTTTCCCTGAATATCTTCCAGAAACTCTTGTCCCTGAGCATCTTGATAAAATCCTTAATTGCCCGCATCAAGTCCCTCAATATCCACAACATCAACCCACCAGTGTAAGAGTATGTGTCTTCCCGAAATTTATTGTTATGCACCCGTCAGTCTTGGTAATCTTCTCCCCCTTCTCGATGCTCTTCCTCACTGCCTTGATGATGTCCAAGGGGTAGTGCATCAGCATCTCCTTGATAAGCTCTTCCTTGGTCACCAACATCTCTATGTTCTTGATTA
>JASFEL010000141.1:0-4036 GCA_050124855.1 Candidatus Thorarchaeota archaeon
CGTTGTTGCTCGAATCGAATGCAAGACCCGTATTGATTCTCGGGCCCGGTGGGTTGTCTGGATATCGTTTCTGCCATGAATTGAGGATGCCATCATATATCCAGGTGCCACTGACCGGATCATCACCTATTTGTCCACCAAACAGTATAGCCTTCTGATTCACTGTGTCATAGGTCATGGATGGCCATTTCAGCCGATCAGGATTTCCATTTGTGGCGAGCTCTGTCCACGTATTTGATGAGGCATCAAATCCCCAAGTGTCCTGCTGGTGACCCTGGGTTGCAGTGTTGCCACAGGTCATGACTATCTGCTCGATGCTCTCATCATATACCATCACATGTCCGTATCTTGCCAGAGGTGTTGTTTCTGGAGCGAGGTCACTCCATTCACGTGTTTCGAGGTCGAATTTCCATGTATCATCTGTCTCAACTCCATCACTGTTGAATCCCCCGAAGAGAATGACTGCATTCTCTTTTGGGTCATATGCCATAGCCAGTGAGTGGTGTTCCCCTGGGTCAGTACTTGTCGTTACCTCTGACCAGGTCTCTAACTCGCAGTCGAATGACCACGTACCTCCGACTTGCCACCCTCCAAAGAGAATGATCTCATTTGTGGAATTGCAGTAGACCATGGCGTGATTTGCCCGTGCTGTTGGTGAGGTGCGTGAGAGTCTGGTCCAGCTGTTTGTTGTGTATGAGTATCCCCAAGTGTCACCAAGATAGTGAAATCCGGTGCTTGCGCCTCCATGCAGAACTATCTGCTCATTGTACGGGTCATACACCATCGCATGTGCTCCTCTTGGTCCAGGATTGTTGGTGTCTTGTGCAGGAATATGATGTGCTGAGGACAAAGATATGCTCAGACTCATGAAAAAACTTGCCACAACGATGGCCATCAGAATTCGACTCTTCACTTGATTATCCTCAGAATGCGCCAATTCTGCAGTATTTCTGGCTTGGTCTTTTATTGGTTCATTTTGACGCAATGGCAAAGACTCATCTAAAAGGGAGGCAATATCGTGATTTGAATAATCAAACTAGGGTAATTCTAAGATGGAGTCGATAACCAGGGATTCGCAGAAACTACTGCCGGCTATTCTTGTGATTGCTGTAGTAGTTATTGCTATTGGAGCCGTTGTTTTCCTTAATGTCCCCCCTGAACCTGTCAACACGGAGCCCACGGCGCCTGTAGTACAGATCGCACCTGATCCTGCATACAATGATAGCTCCCTGACGTGTGAGATTATCTCACCCAGCTATGATGATGATGGCGACTCTGTCACATATACATACAGCTGGCTTCGGAATGGGTCTGTGACATCTTTGACTGCTACTACTGTATCAGCTGATGAGACCGGCATCGGGGACAATTGGACCTGCATCGTCACTCCCTTCGACGGCACAGATTACGGACCTGCTGGAAAGGACACTATAATCATCCAAGCAAGTATACCCGTCAACTTGCCGCCCACAGCACCCATAGTGAAGATCGAGCCAGATCTGGCATATAATGACACAGCAATCTGGTGTAACATCACAGGCCCCAGTCAAGACCCCGATGATGACCCCATCACGTACGAGTATCAGTGGTTAAGAAATGATGTCGCGACAAGTCTCGAAGCCGATTCTGTATGGTCAAACCAGACCGCTATTGGTGACAATTGGACTTGTGTCGTCACTCCCTTTGATGGGACAGACTATGGTCCCCCGGGCAATGACACAATCACAATCCAACCTTATGCTCCGAGCGGCGACTATAGCTTATCTCCAATTATCTCGTATCAGTGTCTTTTTACGCCCGTTCCCTTGGTCGATCTCTACTTCGATTCGTTCACCTTCGTGGACGACGGCACCACCCTGACGGTCCAACCCGGTATAAACGGGCCCTCCTTCATGATAGGGGCATCCGCCAAGTACGGCGAGATTGATGTCATCCTTAGCTATTTTGGCTCATGTACAGAAACATACAGCCTCGTGGGGAGTTTCACAAACAGCACCACTTGGAAGGCCACGTTTACTGCGACCTTCACAGGCATGTGCTTCGACTGTCTTACCTATGCCATTTCAGTCACAGGCACCCGTATGTAGAATGAAGGACAATTCGGATTACCATATACGCCTACGGTTCACTCTCTTCTTCTATGTATTGCCTCATCAACAGCCTCCACTATGAGATACGGGAAGACAAGGACCGCTGGCAGGAAGATGTAGAAGAATGCTTGCAACAACGAGTTCGCTTTGTCGGTGGGACCAAGCAAAGTGCCATAGTAGAAAGTAGGAAAAGCCAACCACTACATAGCCTATTGCAATCTTTCTAACTAGCATCATCTTGCATGTTTCCATCTCTTCTGTTTTCTGATTGCATCCTTCTAGATACAGGCCTATGCAGGTGTTTTATGAAGTCTACTTTGCTGTGAAGTATGAATACAGGAATAGCACGAAGAAGACAGCGAATATGAGGGCATAGAGCCATCCAGCAAGCACAGGAATGGTCGTGTGCACCACCATCATCCACACCATGGTCAGTAAGCCAAACAGTGTGAAGACAATCTCGCCAATCACGACTATCTTCACCTCTTCCCACGAGGTCGTTCTATATCCAAACAATGAGGTTATTGCAAAGCCTATGAATGCAGAGCCCAATCCTCTGGTTGCTGCTGGGTCATCAAACGGCCAGCCTACGGCATCAGAGTACATCTCGGGAATCAAGAAGAACACGAATCCGAAGATTATGCTCACTATGAAGTGGAGTAGAAATGTATACTTCAAGATATTAGGAATTTCCAACCACAAACACCTCTCTACCTCGATTGTGGTCAATCGAAGTGCCCTCAAAGAGAGATGACCTTTGCTAAATGTATTTCGAGACAAAATGCCATCGTATCAGAGTTGAGAATGAGTGGAGAATGATCAACTCGTCACGCAATCTCTGGATTCATGAGAGCTGGAATATCTCAAGTCCACCAGTGCGATCAGCAACGTAGATGATATCATCAACTACAACTAAGTTTACGCCTTCTCCACCATCGTGGAAACTACAGAGGAGCTCAGGGTTTTGAGGGTCGCTAACATTTACAATTAGCAAACCTCTTTGCGCATCAGCAACGTAGGCAACGCCATCATCGACATTCACTCCGAAAATTGATCCACCATCATCAAACACGCCAACCTGAGTGATATCTGATGGATCTGTCACATTCAGAATCTGCAATTCACCACCACCCAGTTCATGATTGCCAACATACAGGTAGTCTCCAAGGACAAAAGGATTCCAAAGGTCATCATCAGGCATGTAGCTCCCAGCACTTGTAGGGTTCAATGGGTCACTGATGTTGATCACCTTTAGACCCGAACTAGAATCTCGATGGTCTATCACAAATGCGAGGTCACCGGCAATGTGCAAATGGGGGCACCCACCTGTAATGCTGTAGCTTGACAAGTATGAAGGACTACCTGGTTCAGTCACATTGAGAATAACCAGCCCGTTGTTCCAGTCTGCAATATATGCGATGTCACCAATCACCTGTACGTCATACACTTGCCCACTTCCGGCATATTGCGCAATCTCAATTGGATTTGTTGGGTCACTCACATCAATGATCTCCAGGCCTTCCTGCGCGTCTGCCACATAGACAATGTCTCCATCAACGTCCAGTCGCTGTGGCCATCCTCCATCATAGAGTGAGGACAGTTCGCTTGGATTTGATGGGTCACTGACGTTTATGAGCACGAGTCCGCCTGGTGTCGGTTCGTTCTGATCGATGACGAATGCAATATCCCCTGTGACCTTCACAAAAGTTGACCTTCCGCCTGTATCAATCTGGCCTATCTTTGCGATTTCCAAGTCTGACTCGGGTAGTGGATTGTACAGAAAAAAGATGAGTAACCCTACACCAATCACTAGTAGGGTGATTCCTGCAAGTGTCTGTAGCCGTCTTGTGCTCATAGAAACATCGATAGGTCTGGTGTGATTTAAGTGGGGATTTCAACGCAAAGCAGCTTGAAACAGGCTCTATGGATGCATGATCTCAGCCAAG
>JASFEL010000142.1:0-4009 GCA_050124855.1 Candidatus Thorarchaeota archaeon
TTTTGAAAGGGAGAGAGAGTAAAATTGGCTAACCCAAAGAAACGCAGGCTTTCAACGCTTTGCGTTATAACTTTCTTTATGGTTATGATAGGCTTGACTCCAGGGATGGCACAGGCTTATGATAATCCAGACTATACAATCCCAGAGATTCAAGGTGACGGCTTTAGCCCTACGATACCCTCTAACTTGTATATTGATACATGGGGTGTTGTAACAGCCGATTACCAAGATGAGATTAAGAGAGGATTCTTCGTTCAAGACCCCGTCGGCGATGGGAATCCTGCTACCTCTGATGGAATCTTTGTGTACAAGTATGACTACGATGTGGAAGTTGGCGACTACGTAAAACTGCAAGGTAAGGTCAGTGAATACTATGGCATGACCCAGATGTATAAACCATATGTCACCATAGAGGACACCGGCTATCCGCTTCCTGCAGCAGTTGAGCTAGATCCGCCTACAGACGACTATGCCTCTGACGTATACTATGAATCACTAGAGGGGATGCTTGTCTGTGTATCGGAGATGAGGGTGATTGCTGGTACTGACCAATATGGTGAGTTCGCAGGCGTAGTTGCAGACTCGGGAATTACGCGAGTGTTTGAGAACGACCCCGTTGGCACAGGAAATATCATTTTTGCTGATGATTCAGGAGGTCTAGTGGTCAACGTCAGAAGCGGCACGTTGGTGAAGAACCTTTGTGGCCCGCTTGATTACACATACGATGAATATAAGATACAACCAGGAGTAGACGCACCACCGGAGCTTTGTCCTGACTGGTGGCCTGAAAGCACCTGGGTATGGCCTCTTGGAATGAGATTTGGCTTTACTGTAGCCACCTACAACCTGTATAATCTCTTTGATGAGTTCGATGACCCAGAAAAAGAAGATCAGGTCCTTGACCCTGAAGAGGTCGAGTTGCTTCTCACAAAACACGCGTTAGCTATCCGTGATTATCTACGCATGCCTGACCTCATTGCAGTGCAAGAGGTAGAGAACATCGAGATACTTGAGAGACTAGCAAACACCGAACCAATAGCAGGTTACTACGGAGCGGTACTTATTGACGGGCCGTATCCAAGGGCTGTAGACGTCGGTCTGCTCTACCGTCTGAGTCGCGTGGAGGTTGTCAGTGCTGAGGCACGCCAGACATGCACCGACTTGGAAGATGGGTATGGACCCCCGTCCGATCCCAACTACCCATGTCCAGAGGGTTACGGTCCGCTATTCTCACGACCTCCTCTGGTTGTTCATCTCAAGACTATTCCCAGGTTCAGACGCTGGTCGTGTTGGAGTTGGTGTAATCCTGGCACAGATCTGTGGCTAATCGTTAACCACTTCAAGTCGAAATCGACATATGCACCATATTACGCCGACACAGAGCCACGTCGGATTCAGCAAGCGGAGTGGGTCGGTAGTCTGGTTGATGAGATTCAAGCGGCTAACTATATGGCAAAGGTCATGGTGATTGGAGATCTCAACTCCTACGAGGAAGAAGCTCCTATAACAACCCTGATGGATGGAGGACTGACGAATCTGATCTTCGAGGTCAATAGGAGAAGTCGATATTCCTACATCTATCGAGGTATGTCCGGTGTTCTTGATCACGTTCTTGTCACACCATCTATGCACAGGAACTTCCTCTTTGCCAGGTTTGTCCACTTCAATACGGACTTCCCATTGCCGCTCTGGAGTGAAGACCCGACCACTGGAATCCGTGCATCGGATCACGACGTATTCATGGCCTCATTTTGGGTACGTTAAGGATTGAGTAGTATATTCACAAGCCAGTTGGGCTGTGGGTTCATCCTACTAGCCCTTCTGGCAGCTATTTCTTTTTTTTATAAAACAGCAGCCTTAGTTTAGGACATCAACATTCGAACTTGGCCCTCAACCTGTCTGATTTTGGAGCAAAGCTCTGGCTCCTCCTCACAGAGTCGCCCGATGTTCCTCACACCGAACCCAGCCCAATACTCGATTATAACATCATCAAGTCTGGTGTGCCCCGGATTGTCACACTCGCGGATGCTGAGATACATATCTAGGGCAATCTCATCGGTAGTCATCTTTCTTAGCTTCACCCTTGCCCAGAAATCGCACATCTTGCCTCTGCATGGTCCCTGAACCATTACACAATAGGCCACTATATCTCAGCTCGCTTTTGCGTCGGCCCAGTCTACATCATAAGGATTGTCATGTGGTGTTCATAATTAGTGAGGGATGATTGATGAGCCCATTTAATGAGGGTCGCGTGAGTGCACAGGTTTATTAACTATATTAAACTTCGACTAGATAGTAGGTTCGTTTCACAATATGTGGAGGACTAAATTTGGAGTATTCGAATGATAATGAAGAGGAGCCAGTTGAGGCTCCTGAGGAAGAGGAAAGTGCCCTTCCCGCACCGGTCCGCAAGAAACGTTATGGCATGACCGGGACAAAGAGGAAGGGGAATGCATCAGCTGTCACCTTTGTTGTTTGGGTTGCTTTCACAATGATCTGGCTATTCTTCTTTGCCGGAACAGGATACACGTTCTGGGAGAATGTTGCCGTAATAGGAGCTTCATTCCTATTCATAGGTCTGGTGAATGCTCTGATGTGGGCTCCCTCAGCATGGAGGATACGGCTCTCAATCATCGTAGGAATCAGCTGGTTAATCTTCATAGTGCTCTGGTGGCCTTTCTATGCAGTATTCTATAGTGGCTATCAGAACTTCGCGCTCATGATCCTATCAGTGGCATTCCTGATAGCCCTTACAGGAGGCCCCTGGATGACGCAGGTTCCTCGAGAAGCATTCATGGCTTTCAGAGGACGAGCTGTGCTGGGTCTAGTGACTCTATTTGCATATCTTGCATTTCTGATTCTATGGCTTTGGTTTTATGCCGGTGGCTATGAGCTCTACTTCAATGTCACAATTGGTCTTGTGGCTACATTGGTAATGTACATCGTGGCAGTTGGAGTTTCCGTCACGGAAGGGGATATGGGACTTGGTCCTAGATGGTTGGGTCCAGGCATAGGCTTTGTATGGCTGGTCCTACTAATAGTCTGGTTCTTCTTCTTCGCCTCAGGATTCAATGATTACCAGAACTTTGCAGTAGTTGTATTGTCTATAATCCTCATGGCAGTTATTGGCGGACTTATTGGAAGGAACAAATGGGGCGGCATTGACTCGTTCGACTGGAGAGATTGAAACAGAACTATCCAGAGAGGGCTCGGAGTCTAGCTCCGTTCCCTCCTCACTTTTATTTTGCTGCAACTATCTAATCTTCTGCATGAGGACTTCGGGGTGCGCTCTCTTCCAATCCATGCATCTCAGGCATTTCAAACTCACCCTTTGTCTTGAGATACTCAGCTTTCTCCGGTGCATCATGCATCTCACCAACCGCACCGATGTAGTTACCACCTTCATCATGCAATGGATAGATGTATTCGTAAAGGACTCTTCCAGCAAAGTTGACCCATCCCTCATACTCCTTCAACTCGCCAGTTTTCATCTGGTCAATCATCTTGAGAACCCCTGGCTCAGCCCTTTCGGGATGACAGAGGAGGATTGATGTCCCAATCCTGCTCTTTGGATCTTGATTGAGCATCTCGCCTGCGAGTTCGTTAAACAAGACTATCTTGTTGTCATTGTCAATGACAACCACTCCCGCATGTATCTTATCAATGAGGTACCGGAGTCGGTCAGATGTCAGTTGCATTTTGATTCACCATCTACATCAATGTCGTTATGAAGGAGTTGAGCCATGGATACATCAAGATAATCCCTATGACAATGAGCAGACCGCTGACTAAGTATTCCAAAGTCTTTGCTGAGTTCGTAATCCGCATTGCTATCCTAGTCCTGGCCTCTCCAGTCGCCAATGCTATCGCGAGATAGGGTATCATCACAGCTATCGACAAGAGAATGAACATCATTACTTGCACTAGAATTTCTGGTTGTCCTCCAAATAGGGCAAATAAACTAATGATTACAGGTCCTGAGCAAGGTGCTGCCAATAGAGAATAACCA